>NZ_JBRREI010000032.1:0-55055 GCF_056760195.1 Stenotrophomonas sp. STEN020 | reverse complement strand
ATGCTCGGCAGAGGCTCTACCGGTAACGCCTCTGCCGAGCATGGCTCGGCACTACGCTCCCTCCCTTTCGCGTAGCGAAGGGGAGGGCTGGGGAGGGGAAGCTCTTCGCTGGCTGATCCAGTTGCAGCATCGCGGCTTACGCCGCTCCCACAAAAACCGGAGTTGGTTACGCTGCCGGTAATGCCCCTGCCGAGCATGGCTCGGCACTACCTCGCGGTATGCTGGTGGCGGTTTTTTTGTGGAGAAAGCCATGGCCAATAAAGGTTGGTTCTATGTGGCACTGACCTGTCTGTTCGAGCTGGTCTGGGTGTATGGCTTCAATGTGGCAGCCACGTGGTGGCATTGGATCCCGATCATCTTGGTGATCGTGGTGGACTTCCATTGGTTGGCCAAGGCCTGCGAGTCATTGCCTACCGGCACCGTCTACGCGGTGTTTGCCGCCGTTGGCACGGTGGGCACGGCGCTGATGGATATCTTCCTGTTCGACGGCAGCTTCAGCGTCGCCAAGGGCGGGTTCATGGCGGTGCTGGTGGCGGGCGTGATCGCGTTGAAGCTGGCCGATGGCAAAGCTGCTGCCGATCCCGATACAAGCGGGGAGGGAGGCTGACATGGGCTGGTTTCTGGTGATTGCCGCTGCCTTGATGGAGACGGTAGGCGTGATTGGCCTGAAGCGTTACAGCGGGCGCAAGAGTCTGTTGAACGCTGTGTTGTTCTTTGGCGGGTTCGGTGCTTCGTTCGTGCTGCTGTACCAGTCATTCCGCTATATCCAACTGAGCATTGCCTATGCCGTGTGGATTGGTTTGGGAACCGCGGCTGCGGTGCTGGTGAACATGCTGTTCTTTGGTGAGTCGCGGAGTACGGCGCGGCTGCTGAGCTTGGCGGTGATCGTTGTTGGGGTTGTGGGGTTGAAGGCGGTTTCTTGAATGCGGAAGGCCCCGGGGTTACCGGGGCCTTCTGTTTGCTTCTATTTCTTCGCTCCCGCGGAGCAAGGCTGAAAGACACTGGCTTTGGTTGGGGGCTTTGTCCGAGGTATTTCGTCTTCGGTTTGCCCTCACCCCAACCCCTCTCCCGCAGGCGGGAGAGGGGCTCTAAGCCGGAGCTCAGCGCTGGGCGCGGCGGCGTAGCGGGGTTACGTTGCTGCTGGCTTTCTTGGCTTTTTTCGCCGCCGGTTGTGCGGCTTGGGCGCTGAAGAAATCGCGCATCTTCGGGTACACCACTTCGCGCCAGCGGCGGCCGCTGAAGATGCCGTAGTGGCCGGCGCCTTCAACGATGAAGTGGTCGCGGCGCGAGGCCGGGATGCCGGTGCACAGCGCCTGCGCGGCTTCGGTCTGGCCCAGGCCGGCGATGTCGTCCAGCTCGCCTTCGATGCTCAGCAGCGCGGTGTCGCGGATGGCCGATGGGTCGACGTGCTCGCCGCGCACATACCACTCGCCACGCGGCAGCAGGAACTCCTGGAACACCACGCGGATGGTGTCCAGGTAGAACTGCGCCGGCATGTCGAGCACGGCGTTGTACTCGTCGTAGAAGCGGCGATGCGCGTTGGCATCGTCGAGGTCGCCCTTGACCAGGTCGGTGTAGAAATCCCAGTGCGACATCAGGTGGCGGCTGGGATTCATCGACATGAAACCGGCGTGCTGCAGGAAGCCCGGATAGACGCGGCGGCCCTGGCCCGGATACGGCGCCGGAATGGTGTGGATGACATTGTTCTCGAACCACGACATCGGGTTGCGCGTGGCCAGATTGTTGACCGCAGTCGGGCTGCAGCGCGCATCGATCGGGCCGCCCATCATCACCAGCGAGCGCGGCGTGGTTTCGCCACGGCTGGCCATCAGTGACACCGCTGCCAGCACCGGCACGGTCGGCTGGCAGACGCTGACCACATGCACGTTCTCGGCGCCGAGGTAGCGGATGAACTCCTGCACGTATTCGATGTAGTCGTCCAGGCCGAACTCGCCCTGTTCCACCGGCACCATGCGCGCGTCGACCCAGTCGGTCACATAGACGCGGTGGTCGCGCAGCAGGGTGCGCACGGTGTCGCGCAGCAGGGTGGCGTGGTGGCCGGACAGCGGCGCCACCACCAGCACGATGGGCTGCGCCAGCAGGGCTTCGACCTTGGAGGTTTCGTTGCTGTGGCGCTTGAAGCGCAGCAGCTTGCAGAACGGCTTCTCCACTTCGGTGAGCTGGGCGATCGGCACGATCTCGCCATCAAGCTCCAGCTCGTGGATGCCCCATTCGGGCTTCTCATAATCCTTGCCGAGGCGGTGGAACAGCTCGTTCATCGCCGCGAAGCGATCAGCGCCCGGCATCGACGACCACCAGTGGCCCGAATTATTGAAGAACGCCGCATTTGCCTGCGCCTGGTGAACCCAGGGCGCAAGCAGGTTGCGGGTCAATTCATGCAGTTGATAAAGCATGACGTCCCAATATGTACAGTCATATGATGCTGTGCAGCATAGCGCACTATCGCAGAGCGCGAGTTAAGCGGGTATCGGCCTTTAGTCGGCCCTTTCCAGCGCGGCGATGTCCTCGCTGAACGACGGCCCCAGCCAGCAATGCGAGCCGACGCCACGGAAGCCCGCCTCACGCAACTGGCGCTTGTACCAGCGGGCAGGGCGCTGCTGGAAGCCGTCGTGGTCGCCATGGAACTCGTCCTCGGCGGTGAACAGCTCCAGGAAGGCGACCCCGCCACACAGTTCAGCCAGGCCCGGCAGGCCCTTGCGCAGCTCGCGGCTGGGCACGTAATGGATCACGTCCGAGCACACCAGCAGGTCGACCGGCGCGCACGGGCGCAGCCACTGGAAGTCGCCGAAGCCGGCCAGGTGCAGGTTGCGGGTGCGGCCGTAGCGGCGCACCGCGTACTCGCTGCTGTCAAAACCCATGTACTGCAGCTTGGGTCGCAGCTTGAGCAAGGGTGCACGCCAGGCGCCTTCGCCGCAGCCAACGTCGAGTACGCTGCGGATCGGGCGTTCGAGGTAATACTCGGCCGCAGCCACGGCCAGCTGCACCTTGCGGGCCAGGCGCGCTGCGCCGCCGATATCGTCGCGGCGGTACCAGCGTTGGAAGTAGTCGGCGTCGTACTGCTTGTCCTGCATGTGCGTGTCTTGTGTGGATGGGCGAAAATGGCGCTCATCCTACGCCGCCGATGGAGCCAGCGCATGCAGTCGTACTTTTGGGTAAAGACCTTTCACCTTGTTTTCGTGGTGGCGTGGATGGCGTCGGTGTTCTACCTGCCGCGGATCCTGGTCAATATCGCCGAGGCTGCGGGGCAGCCGCAGGTGTTGGAACGACTGCAGTTGATGGGCAAGCGCCTGTACCGGTTTGGCCACGTGATGTTTGGCTTTGCCTTCATCCTTGGGCTGGTGCTGTGGCTTGGCTACAAGGTGTTGCCGGAGTTTCCGACCATGGTGGCGCCGGGCGCTGCCGGCTGGCTGCATGCAAAGCTGGGATTGGTGGTGTTGCTGATGGTGTATTTCACCTTCACCGGGCGCTGGTTGAAGGGCACGATCAAGGGCAAGGCATTGCCCTCGTCTGGGACCTTGCGCTGGTTCAATGAGCTGCCGTTGGTGCTGTTCATTGCGATTGTTTATCTGGTGTTGGCCAAGCCGTTCTGAGTTTATTTTGGGGCTGCAAAGATCAAGGGCACCCCTCCCAACCCTCCCCTGCGCTACGCGCAAGGGAAGGCTTGAGCCTTGCCCCCTCCCTTTGGCGTAGCCAAGGGGAGGGTTTGGGAGGGGTAGGCTTCAAGCGCTACCGCCCCCGCAACGCTTCCGCAAACTGCGGATAGCCAAACACATCATTGTGATCGGCATCGGCGATGGTCACCGCCTGCGCAACGCCGGGCCGGAATTCATGCAGTAGCCGCAACGAACTCGCATTCGGAATCACCTCATCCCTGCCGGCAATGATCAGCGTGGTAGGCGCACTGATCCGTGTGGCGTGACGCCATGAATCGTAGTGATCGCGCAGCAGCAGGCGCACCGGGAAGGCCGGGAACATCCGTGCAGCTAGGCCGCCAATGCTGTCGTAAGGCGTGATCAGGACCAGCCGCTGAACTGGCCGGGCAGCGGCGAGTTGCACGGCGACGCCCGAGCCCAGGCTGCGGCCGATCACGATGATCTCGTTTGCCTGGCTGCTGGTGCCGTCATATAGCGCCAATGCATCGCTGATAAGCGAGGCTTCGGTCGGTGAGCCGCTGCTGCCGCCATAACCGCGGTAGTGCATCGCGTGGATGGCGGCATCGGGGAAGCCCTGCTGCAGCATCGGCAGCGCCTGCGAGACATCTTCGGCATTGCCGCCGAAATACAGTACGAGCGGGGTGCCGGGTTGCTTGTTGCTGGAGATGATGATTTCGGCATCGCCGCGCGGCAGCGTCCAGTGCGGTACATCGGCACTGCGCGGGGTCGGGTGGTAGAGCATGCTGCGGGCATTGAAGGCGAGCAGGGCGCAGGCGATCAGGTACATGCTGGCGAGCAGGCTGATGGCGATCAACAGTACTTTCAGGCTGGTGATCATGCTGCTTGGCCTCGCCGGGGATGGGGAGAAGGCAGGTGATGCGGTCCCAGCGCGCAGGTGTCGGGTGCGTTTGTAGGAGCGGCGTAAGCCGCGAAGCAAGTACATCATCAGATGGCACAGGTGCCAAGGGCTTCAGCAGGGCTAGCTTCGCGGCTTACGCCGCTCCTACAAAAGCCATGGTTCCGGACTCAGCCTGCCGGCGTCAGCTGCCGCAGTTCCTTGCGTGCGGCATCGATCCACGCGCGCTGCGCCTGCTGGTAATAGCGCGGCGAGGTCTCGGCGCGGTCGAGGATGTTTTGCAGTTGCCTCGCCGCATCGTCCTCGCGCCCGGCGCGTTTGAGCAGCAAGGCATAGCGCAGGCGCGCTTCCTCGCCCGGGTAGCCGCCGATCATGGCCTCGTACTCGTGCAGGGCGGCAGGAATGTCCGCGCTGTCCTCAACGGTACGGGCATACAGCAGGTGGCCGTCATGCGAGCGGAAGTTGGGGTTCGCCGCGATCAGCGCTTCCAGCGTCTTGCGCGCCTGTGCCGGCTGCTGCAGACCGTACTGGGCCTTGGCCAGGCCCAGCATCAGGTCCGGGTCTTCGCTGTGCAGTCCGCGCAGTGCGCCTTCATACAATGCAGCTGCTTCGGCGTACTCGCCGCGGTCCAGGTGTTCCTGGGCCAGGCGTCTGCGGTTGTCGGCGGTGTCGGAAACCCGCAGGCGCTGGTCGGCTTGGCGCTTGCCGCGCTGCGGGTCGATCTGGTCGCGGACCTGGCGCAGGCCGCGACGCGCGGTCGGGCTGTTGCGCAGGTCCGGCAGCACTTCGGCGATCACGTAGATCAGCACTGCCAGATAGGAGAAGAACAGCAGGATGAAGATCCAATACAGCGGTCGCCCGGTGCGCACGACGTGTACGCAGCAGGCGACCTGCAGGATCAGCGAAAGCAGAATGATCGGACTCATCCGTGTGTCCCTGTGGCGGAAGCGGCTTATGCCGCTTCGTAGGCACCGTAGCTGCGCAGACGCTTGTAGCGGCGTGCCAGCAACTCATCAAGCGGCAGTTTTTCCAGCGCGTCCAGCTCATTGAGCAGCACGGCCTTCAGACGCTTGCCCATCTGCGTGGGATTGCGGTGGGCGCCGCCGATCGGTTCGCGGATCATCTTGTCGATCAGGCCCAGGCTCTTCAGGCGCGGGGCGGTCATGCCCAACTGCTCGGCGGCGTCCTTGGCCTTGCCGGCGTCCTTCCACAGGATGGAGGCGCAGCCTTCCGGGCTGATGGTTGAGTAGACGCTGTATTCCAGCATCAGGGTGCGGTCGCCCACGCCCAGTGCCAGCGCGCCGCCGGAGCCGCCTTCGCCGATCACGGTGCAGATAACCGGCACCTTGAGCTCAGCCATTTCCATCAGGTTGCGGGCGATGGCTTCGGACTGGCCACGCTCTTCGGCGTCGATGCCCGGCCAGGCACCGGCGGTGTCGATCAGGGTCAGCACCGGCAGGCCGAAACGCTCTGCCATCTTCATCAGGCGCAGGGCCTTGCGGTAGCCCTCGGGCTTGGGCATGCCGAAGTTGCGGCGCACCTTTTCCTTGGTGTCGCGGCCCTTCTGGTGGCCGATCAGCATCACCGAGCGGCCGCCGATGCGGGCCAGGCCGCCAACAATGGCCTTGTCGTCGGCAAAGGCGCGGTCGCCGGCCAGTTCCTGGAACTCATCGCAGAAGATGCGGATGTAGTCGAGCGGGTAGGGGCGCGACGGGTGGCGGGCCACCTGCAGCACCTGCCACGAGGACAGGTTGCGGAAGATCTGGGCAGTACGCAGGCGCAGCTTGTCTTCCAGCGCCTTGACCTCAGCATCGACATTGACCGCCGGCCCGGCGCTGGCATTGCGCAGGTCCTTGATCTTGGATTCCAGATCGGCGATGGGTTGCTCGAAATCGAGGTAGTTCGGATTCATCGGAAACCGTCAGCAATGAAAGGGGGGAAGTGTAGCCGAACGCGCCGTATCAACCCGTACGCGTCCGTCCGGACAATTAATTGGCCCAGGGCGGGCTGTACTTGACCTTGACCCGGCGCACGGCCGGGTCTTCGCGCAGGGCATCGAGCAGCTTGGGCGTGACCCGCACCGAGCCGCTGCTGCCCAGATCGAGCATGCCGGCAATGCTGCCGGGCTTGCCGTTGAGCAGCAGGTCCAGTCGTAGCGGGGTACGGCCCGGGCGGGCGGTGGCGAGCAGGGCGTCGATCCGTTGCCAGATCGGGCCGCCACGGCCATCCACGCGCATCGACAGACGCAGCGCGTGGTCGGCGCAGAGTTGCTCGTAGTCCCAGCATTGGCGCATGCGCAGGGCATAACCGCCGTTGAACTCGTCCTCGCGCAGGCCGCCCTTGACCACCAGGATGCGGTCCTTGGTCATCAGGTGGCCGAATTCGGCCAGGCCATCGGAGAACGCGCTGCATTCGACCCGGCCCTTGCCGTCTTCCAGGGTCACGAAGACCTGGCTGTCGCCCTTGCGGCGTACACCAATGACCATGCCGGCAAGAATCACCGGGGATTCCTGACGCCAGGCACGCTTCTCACCGTCCTTGGAGGGGAAGGCGGGAGCAATCAGTTTGTCGAGGCCGCCGAGGTCGGTACCAACCAGTTCCTTGACGTCATCGGCGTAAGGGTCGAACGGATGGCCGCTGAGGAAGAAACCCAGCGTCTCGCGTTCGCCATTGAGCAGCTGTGCCAGCGGCCATTCCTTGCTCTCGGGCAAGTCGAGCTGGCTGGCGGTGCTGACCGGGTCCGGTGCACCAAACAGCGAGTTCTGCCCGGAGGCTTTCTCGCGCGCCATCTGCTCGGTGGCCTTGATCACCTCCGGCAGCTGCAGGGCCAACGTCGCACGGTTCTTGCCGATGCCGTCGAAGGCACCGCAGTTGATCATCGCTTCCAGCGTGCGGCGATTGAGCTTGCCCGATTCCACGCGCGCGCAGAAATCCAGCAGCGAGGCGTACTCGCCAGCGCGTTCGCGTTGTTCGACTACCGCTTCGCAGGCGCCTTGGCCGACGCCCTTGATTGCGCCCAGGCCGTAACGGATGGTGTCGGCGTTGGCCGCCTCGAACATATAGGCCGAGTCGTTGACGCGCGGTGGCAGCACGGTCAGGCCAAGGTTCTTCACCTCGGCCAGGAAGCCGACTACCTTGTCGGTGTTGTCCATGTCCGAGGACAGGGTCGCGGCCATGAATTCGGCCGGGTAGTGACGCTTGAGCCAGGCGGTCTGGTAACTGACCAGTGCATAGGCGGCAGCATGCGACTTATTGAAACCGTAGCCGGCGAACTTCTCCATCAAGTCGAAGATTTCGTCGGCCTTGGGGCCGTCGACGCCGCCGGTGGCCGCACCTTCGCGGAAGATCTCGCGGTGCTTGGCCATTTCCGCCGGCACTTTCTTACCCATTGCACGGCGTAGTAGATCGGCGCCGCCCAGCGAGTAATTGCCGACGATCTGCGCCATCTGCATCACCTGCTCCTGATACACCATGATGCCGTAGGTGTCTTTCAGGATGGCTTCGGTACGCGGATCGGGATAGATGATTTCTTCCTGGCCGTGCTTACGCGCGTTGAAGGAAGGAATCAGGTCCATCGGGCCGGGGCGGTACAGCGACACCAGCGCGATCAGATCTTCGAACCGGTCGGGCCGCGCGTCCTTCAGCAGACGCCGCATGCCCGAGGATTCGAACTGGAACACTGCACCGGTATTGCCGTTGGCGAAGATGTCCTTGTAGGTCGGGGCGTCGTCGAGCGGGATATGGGCGATATCGACCGGCGGAATGCCGGCGCGCTCGTGGCGCTTGTTGATCGCCTTCACCGCCCAATCAATGATGGTCAGCGTGCGCAGGCCGAGGAAGTCGAACTTCACCAGGCCGACTTCTTCAACGTCGTTCTTGTCGAACTGGGTGACTGGGTTCTTGCCGATGCCGCCATCGTCATGTTCGGCGTACAGCGGGCAGAACTCGCTCAGCGGCTCCGGCCCGATCACCACGCCGCCGGCATGCTTGCCGGCGTTGCGGGTCAGGTCTTCCAGCTGCAAGGCCAGATCGATCAGGTCGCGGACGTCGTCTTCGGACTCGTAGCGCTGGATCAGCTCGGCCGAGGCCATTTCCGAACTTGTGCCTTCCTTGCCCTTGCCCAACGCATCCTTCAGGTGAATCCCGAGGATGTTGGGGATCAGCTTGGAAACGCCGTCGACCAGACCGTACGGGAAACCAAGTACGCGGCCGGTATCACGCACCACCGCCTTGGCGGCCATGGTGCCGTAGGTGATGATCTGGCTGACGCGCTCGCGGCCGTACTTGCGTGCGACGTAGTCGATCACCTCGTCGCGGCGATCCATGCAGAAGTCGATGTCGAAGTCGGGCATCGACACGCGTTCCGGGTTGAGGAAGCGCTCGAACAGCAGGTTGTAGGGCAGCGGATCCAGATCGGTGATCTTCAGCGCCCAGGCCACCAGCGAGCCGGCACCGGAACCACGGCCCGGGCCAATCGGAATGCCCTGGTTCTTACCCCACTGGATGAAGTCGGCCACGATCAGGAAGTAGCCGGGGAAGCCCATCTTGATGATGGTGTTGAGCTCGAACTCCAGCCGCGCGTCGTAGTCCTCGCGGGTCATGCCGGCAGCAATTGGATGCACCTGCAGGCGCTCTTCCAGGCCGTCGCGCGAGATCTTCTGGATCCAGCTGTCCAGGGTCTGGTCGTCCGGCACCGGATAGTTGGGCAGGAAGTAGGTGCCCAGCCGCATCTCGACGTTGCAGCGTTCTGCCAGTGCCAGGGTGTTGTCGATCGCGTCGGGGATGTCGGCGAACAGCTCGCACATCTGTTCCGGCGTTTTCAGATACTGCTCGGCGCTGTACTCACGCGGACGCTTGGGATCGTCGAGCACGCGACCGGTGGAAATACAGACGCGCGCTTCATGCGCGTAGAAATCATCCGGCGACAGGAAGCGCACATCATTGGTCGCTACCACCGGCAGGCCGCGTTGACCGGCGGCCTGCAGTGCGAACTGGTTGAAGGCTTCCTCGCCATCGCGACCGGTGCGGGTCAGCTCCAGATGCAGGCCGTCGCCGAACACGCGCTGCCAGTCGGCGAGCTGCTGCTCAGCCAGATCGTGGCGGCCGTCATTGGCCAGGCGCCCGGCCAGGCTGTGGCGGCCGGCCAGCGCGAACAGGTTCTTGCAGCCGTCCTTCAGCCACTGTGGATGCACGGCGACGCCACCCTCGTTGCGATGGCCTTCCATCCACGCACGGGTGAGCAGGCGCGACAGGCTCAGGTAGCCCTCGCGGTCGCGGCACAGCAAGGTCATGCGCCAGGGGTCCTGGCCGTCCTCGGTGATCAGCAGGTCGGCACCGGCAATGGGCTTGATGCCCACGCCTTCGGCGGCCTTGTAGAACTTCACCAGCGCGAACATGTTGTTCAGGTCGGTGACGGCCAGTGCCGGCGCTTTCATTTCGACCGAACGGCTCAGCAGGTTGGGCTGCTTGGCCTTCTTGGGGTCGGCCTGATCGGGCTTGGCGGGTACGCGGATGGTGGAGTCCACCATCGAGAATTCGGTGTGGACGTGAAGATGGACGAAGCGGGAAGAAGTAGACATGCGGAGCCAGAAGTGTGCCGGTGCAGGGTAGCGACGGGGGCGGGGTGGGGCAAGGCTTGACATGCCCGCTGCGCGCGCCGGCCCGGGCCAATGGCCCGCATGTGCACACTATCAGGACGGGCGCAGGCCTGACGGCAATGCTCGTCAGGCCCCGTCCGCCGGGCTCCAGCATGATCCTTGTGGTTCTGGCTGAAGCCCGGCCGGTGTCGCTGTCAGTGGATGCGGAAGTAGCTGAGCGGTTCAGGTGCATAGCTGCCTTCGCGTACCCGACGCTGGTGCTCGTGCAGGCGGGCTTCGATCTCACGTAGTTCAAGCCAGCTGCTGCGGTTGAAGGCGATGTCATGGTAGCCGCGGCCTTGGCGTTCGGCCTCCAGCTGGCGCAGGCGCTGGTAGTCCAGGAAGTTGGCCACTTCGCCAGCCAGTTTCGGCCAGGCCGTGTCGATCACGATGGCTTGATCCAGATGCCCAACGCCGGGAACCGTGTCCGGGATCAACTGGTGGCTGGCGTGCAGATAGGCGATGACCATATGCAGTTCACAGCTCACCTCGGCGGCGGGTTCCCAGTCGGTCTCCTGCAGCAGCTGTTCCAGCAGGTGGGCGTGGCGCATCCGCTGCTCGATACAGGGCGAAGCGCTGTGGTCTCGGGCAGCGTCGTTCAGGTTGCGGGCCGCGGTGGCCAGCTGGTCGGTCTGCAGCGGCGGCTGGGTGCGGCCAAGACGGGCCAGCAGGCCATTGAAATGTTCGACTTCACGCGGAACCAACAAGTAGTCGTTCACATGGCTGCGACGGTGCGGGGTGCCGCTTGGGTACTGGTCCAGAACCTGCGGCAGTGGAAGGCGGGGGTCGATGGTGTACATGGTGGTGCTCCTGCGGGTGGGGGGCGTCCGGGAGGGGGGAACGCAGCGCCAGCATCCGCTTGGGCGTAGCATTGGTCATGATGGCAGGCGGAGCCTTCAGACAGTCATTGCGCTGGTTTCTGAGGAATTCATGAGGGCTTGCCGATGGGTGCGGTCGAAGACCCAGGTGACACAGCACAACCGGTCGAACGCTACCGTTTCGACGGCATCGTGGTGGATGCCGTGGCACATACGCTCAGCCGTGATGGCCAGTATCAATCGCTGGAGCCAAAAGCATTCGCGGTGCTGTTGATGCTGCTTCGGCATGCCGATGAATTGCTGGTACGCGACCAGTTGCTTGATGCTGTCTGGGGCCATCGGCATGTGACGCCAGGTGTGCTGACCCGTGCCATCGCGCAGTTACGTTCGGTGTTGGACGACCACTCGCATGAGCCACGTTACATCCAGACCCAACACGGTCTGGGTTACCGCTTCATTGGCAAGTTGTTGCCGCCGGAGGCCACGGCTTCATCCGCATCGGCGGTTGAAGCGATTCCCGCTTCGCCTGCGATGGAGCTGCCTGTTGCAGTCGCTGAACTGGCCGAGCACATGGCTGCGGATATTGATCCGCATGCCGAGTCGCCGTCGCCGCAAGAACGGCGATTGTCGCGCTGGTGGCGGGAGGCGCCGAAGTTATCGTTACCCGCGTGGATGCGCTCACGCGCATTCCTGATCGGCTGCGCGCTGTTGCTGCTGTTGGGTGCGGGTTACTGGTGGTGGAACCGCACCCCGGTTGTGGCCGGTGCTTCGATTGCGGTGATGCCATTCAGTAGCCTCAGCGACGATGCCGCTGACCGCTATTTCGCCGATGGTCTGGCGGTCGAGATGCATGACGCCTTGACCAATGTGCCGGGTCTGAAAGTGGCCGCGCGCCAGATCGCGGTCCCTACCGGCAGCGATGTCGATGGTGACGATGTGCGCCGGATCGGCGCCCGTTTGGGTGTGGCGACACTGCTGGATGCCAGTGTGCGCCGGGAAGGTGGGCGGGTGCGTATCAGTGCGCGGTTGTCAGACACTACGACCGGCTTCACCCTGTGGGCGGAAACCTATGACCGCGAGATCAACGATGTGTTCGCGCTGCAGGGCGAGATAGCCAATCAGGTCGTGCACGCCCTGCTCGGTCATCTGCCCGGGAAGACATCCGGTGTGGCGCAGCGTTTGAGCCCGACCACCGACGTCAACGCCTATGACGCTTATCTGCGCGGCCTGGCGTTGCTGCAACGGCCAATCGGCGAGGCCGGCAATGAGCGGGCGATGGCGGCGTTTGCGCAGGCGCTGGCGATTGATCCGCACTTCGCGCGGGCCCAGGCCGGCATCTGTCGCGCCCAGATCGCGCGGCTGGAGGGAGTTAGTGACGCTGGTGCGTTTGAGCGCGCCCGCCAGGCCTGTGCGCGCGCACAGGCGATGGACCCCGGCTTGCGCGAGGTGAGTCTGGCGATGGCGGAAATTGCCCGCGTCAGTGGCCAGAACGAACAGGCGCTGCAGCTGTACCAGCAGGTCATCGATGATCCTGCGCTGCGCGCCGACGGTCTGGTCGGACAGGCACGCACCTACGCCGCGCTCGGCAAGGAGGAGCAGGCACTGCAGTCCTTCCAGCAGGCCATCGCGGCGCGGCCCAGTGATGCGCAGATCTACCGACTGCTGGGTTACCACCATTGGTTGCGTGGCGATGTGCCCAAGGCGATCGATGCGTTTGTCACCGCCACCGTGCTGCAACCGGAAGACAGTCGGCTATGGGGCAGCCTGGGTGGCTTGTATCTGGCCCAGGGTGATACGGCGCAGGCCGGGCATGCGTTCAACATGTCCTTGTCGATCGAGCCCAATGCCGGTGCATTGACCAATCTGGGCTCGATGAAGTTCGACCATGGCGAATACGCGGTCGCTGCGGAGTTGTTCCAACAGGCAACGGTGCTGGAACCGGAGGACTATCTGCACTGGGGCAACCTGGCCGACGCGCTGGCTGCCGCACCTGCAACCGCGGCGCAGGCGCAGGCGCCGTATCTGCGCGCCGCGCATCTGGCACAGCAATATGTCGACGTGCGTCGCGATGATGCTTATGCCTTGGCCTTGCTGTCCTGGTACCGGGCCAATCTGGGTGAGCGTGCACGCGCGTTGCAGGATCTGCAGGCTGCCCGCGCGCTGGGCACGCAGGCGGCCGAGGTCGCGTTGTGGTGCGCACAGACCTTGACCCTGCTCGGCGACAAGGCGGGCGCCCACAACTGCGTCGAAAGCGCATTGAAGCAGGGCATTCCGCAGCAGCGCATCGATGCCTTGCTGTCGCTGCAGCGTTATGCGGTGGTCGGCAGCGGCGTGCCTAAAGAGTAAGTGCCGGTTTTTCCGTCCGTGGCGGCGGACCTCAGCGAGGAGTGGTCGTCATGAACCATAGAGTTTGGCTCTATCTTGTCGTCTCCGCCGGAACGGTTGCTGGCGTTGCTGCCTGCGCTACCCAACCACCGCTTCCGGGTGAAGTGTTGCAATGCACGGAGAATCTACCGCCGCGTATCGTCAAACTGGTCTACGTCGATGTGGCGTCTGGTCCGGATGGGCCGGTAATCACTCCGGATGTGTGCACGGTGCGTAGTGGTACGCAGGTGCTCTGGCGCACTGCAGAAAATGTATTGGACCCTTTCGCATTGGCGTTTGCCGAATCTCCCGGTGCTGCTGCGTATTACCGCAGTGCGGGCAGCACCGGGCAGAAGGACTTCAGTTCGCAGCGCATGGGGAAACGGCAGGAGGTGCTGATCGTCGCAAAAGCCGTGAGCAGCGAGAGCAACATCAAGTACGACGTGCGCATTGGCGCAACCCACCTCGACCCTGGGATCAAGATCATGCCGCGCTGACGGGCGCGGCGCGTGGCTCAGGATGCGTCCAGGCTCGCACGGACCGGGGCGAAGCTGCGCCGGTGCTGCGAGCAGGGACCATGTGCGCGCAGCGCGGCCATATGGAAGGGTGTGCCATAACCCTTGTGCTGGTCGAAGCCGTACTCGGGATGCTGCTGGTGCAGTTCCAGCATGAAGCGGTCGCGGCTGACCTTGGCCAGGATCGAGGCGGCCATGATGCTGCGGTCGATGGCATCGCCGCCGACCAGTGCTTCGGCCGGGCAGGGCAGGCCCTTGGGAATCTTGTTGCCGTCGATGCGTGCGAACTGGGCGACATGCGCCACGCCTTCCACCGCCAAGCGCATGCCCTGCATGGTGGCCTGGAAGATGTTGAGGCTGTCGATCTCGGCCACGTCCACCATCACGATCTTGTAGGCCAGGGCGCGTTCGATGATGCGCTCGTAGAGCTGGTCGCGGCGTAGTGCGGTCAATGCCTTGGAGTCATCCAGGCCATTGATGCGTGGGCGCTCGGGATCGAACACCACGGCCGCCACCGCGACCGGGCCGGCCAGTGGGCCGCGCCCGGCCTCGTCGACGCCAGCGACCAGGCGCGGGGCCTGCCGCGCAAGCAGGGCGGCATCGTCAAACAACGACAGCGAGACATCCGCTGCCTTGGGAGTACGTCTGGCGGTCACGGCTGGCCTTGCTTGGACGGCACCTGCAACAGCCCGGCGACCGCATCGGCGGCCCGTGCCGAGGCATCCTGGCGCAGTTGCTGGTGCAGCTGCTGGTAGTCGTCCTGTAGACCGCTGACGCAATCGGGATGCTTAAACCAGTTGCGTACTGCGGCGGCCAGATTGTCTGGCGTGCATTCGTGCTGGATCAGCTCCGGCGCCAGGTCCTTGCCGGCCAATACATTGGGCAGGGCAAAGCGATTGACCTTGATCAGGCCCAGCGCCTTGACGATGCGATAGGTGAGTTCGGCCACGCGGTAGCCGACCACCATCGGTCGTTTGACCAGCATGGTTTCCAGTGTGGCAGTGCCGGATGCCAACATCACCACGTCGGCGGCGATCATTGCGTCGCGTGCCTTGCCATCGAGCAGGTGCAGTCGCGCGCTGGGTAGCGCGGCGCTGCGGATCTGCTCGGTGATCATCGCCTTGCACTTGTCATTGGCCGCCGGCACGACGATATGCAGGCCGCGGTCTTGCTCGCACAGCTGCCAGGCGGCGGCAAAGAACGGCGGGCCGAGTCGGCTCACTTCGCCGAGGCGACTGCCGGGCAGTACCGCGAGTAGCTTTGCCTGCTCGGGAATGCCCAGCGCTTGTCGTGCGGCTGCACGGTCACTGTGCAATGGAATTTCATCGGCCATCGGATGACCGACAAAGCGTGCATCAATGCCGTGGCGGGCATAGATCGGCGGCTCCATCGGGAACAGGCACAGCACCAGGTCGGCGCTGGCACCAATCTTTTCCGCACGCTTCTCGCGCCAGGCCCATACCGAGGGGCTGACGTAATGCACCGTGCGCAGGCCACGTCGCTTGAGCCACTTTTCTACGCCCAGATTGAAATCCGGTGCATCGATGCCGATGAACACATCCGGCTTCCAGTCGAGCACGCGCTGGCGGAATTCCTTGCGCAGTTTCAGCAGGCGTGGCAGATGACGCAGGATTTCAGCCAGCCCCATCAGCGCCAGTTCGCTGGCATCAAACCAGGTTTCGCAACCTGCGTGGCGCATCGCATCGCCGCCGATGCCGGCAAATTCGGCATCGGGGTAGCGTGCACGCAGTGCGTTGATCAGGCCGGCCCCGAGCAGATCGCCCGACGCCTCACCGGCAACCAGCGCGATGCGCGGCTTGCGGACCAGCGCCAATCCGGAGTCCTGGATTACAGCGCTCATCGCTGCAGCGGACGCTCGCCGTGCTCGATGAAGTCCAGCATCTGCTTGACGTCATCGCTGCTCTGCGCCTGCTCGGCCAACGCCAGCTTGGCTTCGGCCAGCGGCACACCGGCCACGTAGATGGTGCGGTAAGCGCGCTTGATCGCACTGATGCGCTCGGCGTCGAAGCCGCGACGCTTCAGGCCTTCGCTGTTGATGCCGCGCGGACGGCCATGACCATCGATGCCGACCATGGTGAACGGCGGGATGTCGCCGGTGACCAGTGCACCCATGCCGAGGAAGGCATGGTCGCCGATGCGACAGAACTGGTGGGCACCAGCGAAGCCGCTGATGATCACCCAGTTGCCAACCGAGACGTGGCCGGCCAGCGTGGTGTTGTTGGAGAACACGCAGTGGTCGGCAACGTGGCAGTCGTGGGCGACATGCACGTAAGCCAGCATCCAGTTGTCGTTGCCGATGCTGGTCACGCCGCCGCCGCCGGCAGTGCCGCGGCTGAGGGTGACGAACTCGCGGAAGACATTGCGGTCGCCAATTACCAGCTCGGTGCGCTCGCCGGCGAACTTCTTGTCCTGCGGCTCGCCGCCGACCGCAACGTGGCCGATGAAACGATTGTCGCGTCCGATCCGGGTCGGACCGTGGATGCTGCAATGCGGCCCCACTTCGGTGCCGTCGCCGATCTCGACATCGGCGCCGATCAGGGTGAATGCACCCACGCGCACGCCTTGGCCGAGCTTGGCCGAAGGATCGATGACCGCGGTCGGGTGAACCAGGGGGGCGCTATCGCTCATCGTGTGCTCCAGGCAGATTATTCGCGGGTGCCGGCGCACAGCACTTCGGCGTGTGCGACCACTTCACCATCCACCTTGGCTTCGCCGTAGTAGACCGCCATGTTGCGGATCATGCGCTTGACCTGCACATGCAGTTCCAGCACATCGCCCGGGACCACCTGCTTCATGAAGCGCACGTTGTCGACCTTGACCAGGTAGAACAGCTTGGACTGCGCGTCGCGGCCAAGGCTGAGCTGGGTCAAGACGCCACCGGCCTGGGCCAGCGCTTCGATGATCAGCACACCCGGCATGATCGGCTGGCCCGGGAAATGACCTTGGAAATAGGGTTCGTTGATGGTGACGTTCTTGTGCGCGATGATGCGCTTGGCGTCCACATCCAGGTCGACAACCTTGTCGACCAGCAGGAACGGGTAGCGGTGCGGGATCAACGTCTGGATCGTGTTGACGTCGATGGGCATCTGCAGTGGTGCGTTCATTCTTTCTCCTTGCTCACAGCCAGGATGCGCCGTGCCAGCGAATCGAGCTGCTTGAAGCGCGCGGCGTTTTTGCGCCACGTGCGGTTGTCGGTCAATGGGGTACCTGACGAGTATTCGCCCGGTTCGGTAATCGAGTTGCGCACCACCGACTTGCCGGTGATGACAACGTGGTCGCAGATTTCCAGATGGCCAACCACGCCGACGGCGCCGCCGAGCAGGCAGTAGCGGCCGATCTTGGCGCTGCCGGCAATGCCGGTCGAGCCTGCGATGGCGCTGTGTGCGCCGATCTGTACGTTGTGGGCGATCTGCACCAGGTTGTCCACGCGCACGTCTTCGTCCAGCGTGGTGTCTTCCAGCGCACCGCGGTCGATGCAGGTATTGGCGCCGATCTCGCAATCGTCGCCGATGCGCACGCCGCCCAGCTGCGGGACCTTGATCCAGTGACCGTTGTCCATCGCCAGGCCGAAGCCCTCGGCACCGAGCACGGCGCCCGGATGGATGCGCACGCGCTTGCCCAGCTTGACCCGGGCAACCAGGGTGACGCGCGCCAGCAGTTCCGTGCCGGCTTCGACCACGCAGTCGTCACCGATGATGCTGCCGACGCCGATGATGCAGCTCTCGCCGATCACGCTGCGTGCGCCGATGCATACGTGCGGGCCGATGTGGGCACTGGCGGCCACCGTCGCGCTGGGGTCGATGACCGCGCTGGGGTGAATGCCGGGCTCGCGCACCGGCACGGTCTCGAACAGCGCGCCGATTTTGGCGAAGGTGGTGTACGGATCCTTGGCGACCAGGGCAGTGCCAGGCGCGGCCTCGGCATCGTCGGCGCGCAGCAGCACGATCGACGCCTTGCTGTCGGCAAGCTGTGCCCGGTAGCGCGGATTGGCCAGGAAGGTCAGCTGCCCGGGGCCGGCATGCGCCAACGTGGCAACGCCATGGATGGCAACCGACGGGTCACCGTGCACCTGCAGGCCGAAACGGTCGGCAAGTTCCTGAGCGGTATAGGTAGGAGTATTCACGCAGCAAGTTTACCGTGTGCGCCGATGGCGGTCATGCGAACGGACGTTATCACCCTTGCAGGGCAAGGGCAGCGGGGTGGGCGGGGCGCCCGAAAGTGCAGGTGTTCCGAGGGAGCGGGATGGCTTTGACGGGAAGGTCCCGTTCCGTGAAACGCAGACGCAGGTCCCGTAAAAGCAAACCCCGGGAGTGAATCGCGTCCCGGGGCAGGTTGATGCGTTGATTCTGGTGGAGAGCCCCCTTTGGTAAAGGGGGCGCGCCGACAGGCGCGGGGGACTTGCAGGTTGAAGCCGGTAGACCAGAGCGCGCCCGGTTTTCATGCCATGGCATGAAAACCGGTATCCGGGGCTTCACCCCGGATGAGCGGGTCAGTTCGTCAGAACTGACCACCAAAGGTGAACTGCAGGCGTTCGATTTCGTCGCCGTCTTCCTTCTTCAACGGGAAGGCATAGCTGATCGAGATCGGGCCGACCGGGGCGCGCCACAACAGGGCGACACCGGCCGAAGCGCGCAGTTCCTTGGCCTTGAAGTTGCTGGTGCCGTTGTAGACGTTGCCGAAGTCGAAGAACGCCGAGACACGCGCTGACGGGCTGTCGAACAGCTTCGGGAAGTAGGCTTCGATCGAGCCCACCGTCTTCACCGAGCCACCCAGCGGCTGGCCGTTGTAATAGCCGCCGATGATTTCCGAGCGCGGGCCCAAGGTGTTGTCTTCGAAGCCGCGCACCGAGTTGGTGCCGCCGGCGTAGAAGTTCTCGAAGAACGGCAGGCCACTGGCCCGGACCTGACGGTGTTTGGCGGTCGGGTTACTGCCGCAGTCCACCACCTGGGTGGTGCCGGGGGTGCCGGGAACGGCCGGTACCGCCGGAGTAGTCGGGGTGGCTGGCGTACCCGGGGTGCCCGGAGTGCCGGGAGTTTCGTTCCAGCAGATATCGCGGACCTTGTCCTTGCCGTAGGAGTCGCCGTAGCCCAGTTCCAGACGGGTGTTGATCACCAGTGACGGAATGATCGGCCAGTACTTGGAGAACTGGTAGCTGAGCTTGTAGTACTCCACGGTCGAACCCGGCAACGTGGTCTCCAGGCCGAGGCGCTGGTAGGTGCCGCGGGTCGGCATGAAGTAGTCGTTACGGGTGTCACGTGCCCAGCCCAGCTCCGAACGCCAGGAGTGGAAGGTGCGCGTGCCGACCGCATCGATGTAATCGATGATCGATTTCGGGGTGTAGCCGGAGTAGGTCGTGATCTGGTTGCTGTCGATGCCGAACATCAGCGAGAACGCATCGTTCTCGGTGATCGGAATGCCGAACACCACCTGTGCCGCGCCATTGGTACTGTTGTACTGGGCGGTATTGAAGTCGGAGTAGTCGAGCTCGCGCCAGGACAGGTTATAGCCCAGCGAGACGCCGTCATCGGTGAAGTAGGGGTTGGTGTAGCTGAAGCCGTAACGCTGCAGGTAGCTGCTGCGCGATGCTTCAACCGACACGCGGTTGCCGCCGCCGAGGAAGTTGTTCTGCGACAGCTGCACCGAGGTGGTCATGCCATAGGACTGCGAATAGCCCAGGCCGAACACGAAGCTGCCGGAGGTGGTTTCCTTGACGTTGTAGACCACGTCGACCTGGTCGTTGCTGCCGGTCACCGGCTGGGTCTCGACGTCGACCGATTCAAAGAAGCCCAGGCGCTGCAGACGGATCTTGGAGCGGTCGATCGCAGCCTGCGAGTACCAGCTGTTCTCGAACTGGCGCATTTCACGACGCAAGACCTCGTCGCTGGTACGCGCGTTGCCCTTGAACACGATGCGGCGCACGGCCACGCGCGGGCCAGGAACCACCTGCATGTTCACCGACACGGTACGGTCGGCACGGTTGCTGGTCGGGATCGGGTTGACCTTGGCGAAGGCATAGCCAACGTTGGACAGGCTGTTGGTGATGCCGTCGGCACTGAACTCCAGCAGGGCGCGCGAGAACGTGTCGCCGCTCTTCTGGATGACCATCTTCTCCACGTCTGCCTGCGGCAGGATGGTGTCGCCGGTGACCTTGATGTCGGAAATCTTGTACTGCTCACCTTCGGTCACGCCGGCGGTGACGAACATGTCGCGCTTGTCCGGGCTGATCGAGACCTGGGTGGAGTCGATGCTGAAATCGACGTAGCCACGGTCCAGGTACCAGGAGTTGAGCTTCTCCAGATCGCCGGACAGCTTTTCCTTGGAGTACTGGTCATCGCGGCGGTACCAAGAGGCCCAGTTGTGCTCCTTGGATTCCCAGGTGTCGAGGATGTCGGTGGCTTCGAACTTCTCGGTGCCGATCAGGTTGACGTGGCGGATCTTGGCTGCCTTGCCTTCCTTGACGGCAATGGCAACGTCGACGCGGTTACGGTCCAGCGGGCTCACCGTCGGGGTGATTTCCACGTTGTATTTGCCGCGGTCGTTGTACTGCCGGCGCAGTTCCTGGGTCACCCGGTCCAGGCTCAGGCGGTCAAAGGTGCCGCCTTCGCTCAGGCCGATGTCGCTCAGGCCCTTGAGCAGCTGCTCGCTCTTGATGTCCTTGTTGCCGGTGACGGTCAACTTGTTGATCGCCGGGCGTTCCTTGACGGTGACGACCAAGATGTCGCCCTGGCGGTCCAGCTGCACGTCTTCGAAGAAGCCGGTCTTGTACAGGGCGCGGATGGTGTCGCCGATCTTGGCGTCGTCCACGGTGTCGCCGCGTTCCACCGGCAGGTAGGTGAACACGGTGCCGGAGGAAATGCGCTGCAGGCCGTCCACGCGGATGTCGCTGGCGGTAAAGGGCTCGGCCGCCTGTGCGAGCACAGGCAGGGCCAGACCAGCAGCAAGTGCGAGGGCCAGCAAGCGGCGATTGGGAAGTCGCGTCATATCACGTCCGGTTGGAGTCGATTTCGATAATGCGTGAGTGCCGGCGTAAGACGACGACAACGGGAAAAAGTTCATCGCGGAACCAGGCTGAGGATGTCGTTGTAGAACGCCAGTCCCATCAGCCCGGCCAACAGCGCCAGACCGATGAATTGGCCGGCAGCCATGGCACGCTCGCTAAGCGGGCTGCCCTTGACCAACTCGATAAGGTAATACAGCAGGTGCCCGCCGTCCAAGATGGGGATGGGCAACAGGTTGATGATGCATAGGCTCAGCGACAGCAACGCCAGGAAATACAGGAACCAATCCAGTCCGCGTTCAGCCGAGGCATTGGCAACGCGGGCGATGGTGATCGGCCCGGAAATGTTCTTTACCGAGGCGTGGCCGGTGAGCATGCGACGCATCATGCCCAGCGAATCTGCTGCCAATTTGCCGGTTTCGCGCACTGCAGCGGGCAGCGCGGCCAGCACGCCATACTGCTGACGGGCATCGTAGGCGGGGGCCTGGTTGGTGGCAAAACCGACCCCGATCAGCCAGCGCG
Organism: Stenotrophomonas sp. STEN020; assembly: GCF_056760195.1. Lineage (NCBI taxonomy): Bacteria > Pseudomonadati > Pseudomonadota > Gammaproteobacteria > Lysobacterales > Lysobacteraceae > Stenotrophomonas > Stenotrophomonas sp. STEN020. The sequence goes on along the minus strand of NZ_JBRREI010000032.1, from coordinate 33,652 downwards.
GCTTGCCATCCGGGCCTTGGCCGGCCTCCGGCGTCAGCTCCAGCGCCAGTCGCTCACCGTTGCGCTCGACCTCGACCATGCCCGGGCCGCCGCGCTGACCCAGCTGCTGGATCAACGGCGTAACCTGGTCGGCACTGTCCACGCGCTGGCCGTCGACGGCCAGGATCAGGTCGCCTGGCTGCAGCAGGCCGGTGGCAGCCGAATCGGCTGAAACCGAGTCAATCTGCGCCGGTTGCAACCAGAACTGCCAGATGAAGCCGGCCTGTGCAGGCACCTGGCGTTCATCAAAACCCGCCGGCAGCTGCGACAGCGGCAGCACCCGGGTGCGTTCGTTGTCGAGGTTGTCGCGGACGCGGACATGCGCATCCTGGCGGTCCATGGCGGCGGTGGTGAAGGCCATGCTGGCCTCGGCCCAGGTGTCGACGCTGCGGTCTTCCACGGCCAGGATGCGGTCGCCGGCGACAAAACCGGCCTGCGCAGCCATGCCGCTGGTGCGACCAATGGTGGGCGAGTAATCCTGGCGGCCAATCACGAACATCGCCCACAGCAGGGCGATGCACAGGATCAGATTGGCGGCAGGGCCGGCGGCGACAATGGCGATGCGCTGCCAGACGGTCTTGTTGTTGAAGGCGACGGCGCGTTCAGCGGCGGGGACATCGACTTCACGCTCGTCGAGCATCTTCACGTAGCCGCCGAGTGGAATCGCGGCGATGACGAACTCGGTGCCGTTGCGGTTGCGGCGGCTCCACAGTGGCTTGCCGAAGCCCACCGAGAAGCGCAACACCTTTACCCCGCAGCGACGGGCCACCCAGTAGTGGCCGAATTCATGAAAGGTGACCAGCACGCCAAGGCTGACGATCATCCACCACACAGACCCCAGGAAATCAGCCATGGGCACAGCTCATTTGGAAGGTGGACTCAGACATTCGGCAGGCGGGCAATGGCGGTTTCGGTGATATGGCGGGCCTGGGTATCAGCTGCCAACAGGACGTCCAGTGTATCGGCCGCCGCGTAAGGCAGGGTAGACAGGGTGTGTTCCACCAGTGCCGGAATCGACAGGAAGCCTATCCGCTCCTGAAGAAATGCTGAAACTGCCACTTCGTTGGCGGCGTTCAGGATTGCCGGGGCGCTGCCGCCGGCCTCCATCGCCTGCCAGGCCAAGCGCAGGCAGGGGAAGGCGTCCATGTCCGGCGCCTCGAAATCCAGTCGGCCGTGGCTCAACAGGTCCAGTCCGCCGACGCCCGATTCGATCCGCTGCGGCCAGCCCAGGCCCACGGCCAGCGTGGTGCGCATATCCGGCAGGCCAAGCTGGGCCAGGGTTGAGCCGTCAATGAACTCGACCAGCGAGTGCACCAGGCTCTGCGGGTGGACCAGCACGTCGATGCGCGAGCCGGGCACGTTGAACAGATGGTGGGCCTCGATGACTTCCAGCCCTTTATTCATCAACGTCGCCGAATCTACCGAGATCTTCGGACCCATCGACCACTTCGGGTGGGCAACGGCCTGGGCCACGGTCACCGCTTCCAGCTCGGCGCGGCTGCGGCCGCGGAACGGGCCGCCGGAGGCGGTCAGGATGATGCGGCGGACACCTGCTTCCAGCCGCGCATCGCGCGAGCGCAGGCATTGGAAGATGGCGTTGTGCTCGCTGTCGATCGGAATGATCTCGGCGCCAGCGTTGGCGGCTTCGCGGGTCAGCAGCTCGCCGGCCAGGACCAGCGACTCTTTGTTGGCCAGCAGCAGGCGCTTGCCGGCGCGGGCGGCGGCAAGCGTCGAAGACAGTCCGGCGGCGCCAACAATGGCGGCCACGACGGTGTCGCAGCAGTCGCTGGCGGCCAGGGCATCGATTGCTTGATGGCCGGCATGTGCTTCGGTCGTCAGTCCGGCGTCTTTCAGGCCATCACGCAGGCGCGTGAACAGCGCCGGGTCGGCAATCGCGGCGTGATCCGGACGGTGCTGTCGGCACAGTGCAATCAACGCATCCACATTGCTGCCAGCGGCCAGCACGCTGGCGCGCATCTGCTGCGGATGGCGGGCCATCACATCCAGCGCCGAGGTGCCGATGGAGCCGGTGGCGCCAAGGATGGCGACCTGACGTATAGATGAGGTGGACATGCTCAGAAACCGAAGATTTCCTTGCCCAGTGCAAACACAGGCAGGGCGGCCAATACGCCGTCAATGCGATCCAATACGCCGCCGTGGCCGGGAATGATATGCCCCGAGTCCTTGGCGCCGGCATGGCGCTTGAGCAGGCTTTCAAACAGATCGCCGAGTACCGAGGCCAGCACAGCGACCGCGGTGACCAGCATCAGCCAGCCGAGCTGTGAGGTCTGCACGCCGGCAAACCAGCCGAATACGCCGGCGGTGACCAGGCCGGCGACCAGTCCGCCAAGCAGGCCTTCAATGGTCTTGTTGGGGCTGATACGCGGCGCCAGCTTGTGCTTGCCAAAGGTGCGGCCAGCGAAATACGCGCCGGAATCGGCAGCCCAGACCAGCGACAGTGCGGTCAACAGCCACAGGTGGCCGTTGCTTCCGGCATGAATCAACACCAGTGAGGCCCAGGCCGGAATGATCGCCAGGCTGCTGGCGGCGAGCTTCAGCATGCGCGCGCTGCTTTCTTCGTGCGCGCCAAAGTCGAAGAACCGCAGCCACAGCAAGGCCAACAGCCAGAAGCCGACGCCGACCAGCGCCGCCAGTTGGAACAGCACCATGCTGCCGTCCGAGGCCCAGACCAGCAGCACCATCAGCAGCAGGTTCAGCACCACCAGCACGGTGCGCGGCAGGCCAACCACGCCGGTGAGCTTGAGCCACTCCCACAGGCCGATCAGGAACACCAGCGCAGCAGCGGCAGCCAGCCATTGGCTGGGCAGGAACAGGATTGCGCAGATGGCCACCGGGGCCATGATCAGCGCTGCAATCACACGTGTTTTGGTCATGAATGTGCGCTCGTTGCCGCAGTGGCGGCGATCTGGGCGCTGGTCAGACCAAAGCGGCGCTCGCGCCCTGCATAGTCATCCAGTGCCAGTTGAAGGACGGCCGCATCGACATCCGGCCACAGCACGTCAGTGAACCACAGCTCGCTATAGGCCAGCTGCCACAGCAGGAAGTTGCTGATGCGGGTGTCGCCGCCGGTGCGGATGAACAGGTCTGGCGGTGGCATATCGGCCAGCGCTACGTGCTGGCCCAGGGCTTGCTCGTCGATCTGCTCGGGCAACAAGGTGCCAGCGGCGACCTGTTCGGCCAGAGCGCGTGCAGCCAGCGCGATATCCTGGCGGCCACCGTAACTGGCGGCGATGCTCAGAGTCATCGCGGTATTGCCGATGGTGCGTTGCTCGGCCTTGTCCATGCGCTGGACGATGCTGCCGGCAAAGCGGCTGCGGTCACCGATGAAGCGCACGCGCACGCCACGGCGGTGGAGTTCATCCACTTCGCGGTCCAGTGCACCGAGGAACAGCTTCATCAGCGAATCGACTTCTTCCTGCGGGCGGCCCCAGTTTTCACTGGAAAACGCGAACAGGGTCAGCGCGCCGATGCCGCGTTCAAGGCAGAAGTCGATGCTGCGGTTGACCGCGCGCGCACCGGCACGGTGGCCGATCATGCGCGGCCGCCGGCGTTGCTGCGCCCAACGGCCATTGCCATCCATGATGATGGCAATGTGCCCCGGCAACGGCGGGGCAGCGGTGTCGTCGTGCAGGACGGAGGACACGCCTCAGACCGCCATCAGTTCCTGTTCTTTGAGCTTGACCACTTCGTCGACGTCCTTGATCGCCTTGTCGGTCAGCTTCTGGATGTCTTCCTGGCTGCGACGGTCGTCATCCTCGGTGATCGCCTTGTCCTTGAGCAGTTTGGCCACTTCCTGGTTGGCGTCACGGCGGATGTTGCGGATGGCGATCTTGGTTTCTTCGCCTTCCTTGCTCACCGACTTGGCCAGTTCCTTGCGGCGCTCTTCGGTGAGCGGCGGCAGGTTCAGGCGGATCACGGTGCCCATGGTGGTGGGGGTGATGCCGATGTCGGAGGCGTAAATGGCCTTTTCCACTTCCTTGATCATGTTCTTGTCGAACAGGGTGATCACCAGCGAGCGTCCTTCGGACACGCTGATGCTGGCCACCTGATTCAAGGGGGTGTCGGTGCCGTAGGCCTTGACCTTGATGCCTTCCAGCAGGGCCGGCGAAGCGCGGCCGGTGCGGATGGTGGTAAGGGTATGGCGCAGAGCGTCAATGCTCTTGGTCATGCGCGCCTGCGCATCTTGCTTGATATCGTTGATCATCGGCCGAATCCTGGATGTTTCTAGAACCGGCCGATTATAGGCGATTACCCCTGCCCACCGCGCCGGCAGCGTGGGTTAGTGTGCGTCGCGGCCGTGGACCAGGGTGCCGATGTGCTCGCCGTGCAGGATTTTCAGCAGTTCGCCGGGCTGGCTCATGTCGAAAACGCGCAGCGGCAGGTCGCTGTCACGGGCCAGCGCAAAGGCGGCGGTGTCCATGACTTCCAGGCCCTGGCTGATGACCTGGTCGTAGCTCAGGCTCTCGTAGCGGACCGCATCGGCGTGCTTGTTCGGGTCCTTGTCATACACGCCGTCGACCTTGGTGGCCTTCAGCAGCAGGTCGGCGCCGATCTCGATCGCGCGCAGTGCAGCGCCCGAATCGGTGGTGAAGAACGGGTTGCCGGTGCCGGCGGCGAAGATCACCAGGCGGCCCTTTTCCAGATGACGGATGGCGCGGCGGCGGATGTAGTCCTCGCATACGTCGTTGATCTTGATCGCGCTCATCACGCGGGCCTTGCCGCCGGCTTTCTCAAGCGCGTCCTGCATGGCGAGGGCGTTGATGACGGTGGCCAGCATACCCATGTGGTCGCCGGTGACGCGGTCCATACCGCCTGCGGCCAGGCCGGCACCGCGGAAGATGTTGCCGCCACCAACCACCAGTGCGATTTCAACGCCGGCGCTCTGCGCTTCGATGACTTCGTGGGCCAGGCGGTTGATGACCTTGGGGTCGATGCCGTAGTCCTCATCCCCCATCAGCGCCTCCCCGGAAAGTTTCAACAGGATGCGACGGTAGGCGAGTTTGGACATGGTGACCTCAGATGGCTGGAAAACGCGGGGGATTCTAACGGATGCCGCAGTTTCAGGTGACATCTATTGTTGCAATGCAGCGACAAAACGTCGGTCAATCGCAATCTGGTTCAGCAGGCGGTGGGGTGGAGGTCCGGTGCGCGGGCAATTACCCGGTTGCGGCCGAGATTCTTGGAGCGGTACAGCACGTCATCGGCGGCTTTGAGCAGGTCGCGCATATCGGTGAAGCGCTCGTATGCGCCATGGGTGGCGACGCCGGCTGAGAAGGTCACATGCAGTGGGGTGTCGGCCACGGTGACGATCGGGGCCTGGGTGATGGCGCCAAGCACGCGGCGGATCACTTCCAGCGCGGTCTGTTCGTTGGTGCCCGGGAACAGCACCACGAACTCTTCGCCGCCGAAGCGGGCCACGGTATCGCTGCCGCGCAGCTGGCCCTGAAGCTGGCTGGCGAACGCCTGCAATACCTGGTCGCCGACCAGGTGGCCGTGCTGGTCGTTGATCTTCTTGAAATCGTCCAGGTCGATGAAGGCCACCGACAACGGGCGGTCGGCGCGGCCGGCGCGATCGAATTCCTGCGCCAGTACCACTTCCAGCTGACGCCGGTTCAGCAGCCCGGTCAAGGCGTCCAGATGTGCCTGTTCGGTCAGCCGGCGTGTCTGTTGTTCAAAATCGTCGGCGCGTCGCTTGGCGGCGCTGGCATCCTGCAGTTCACGCAGGTTGCGCAGGGCCATCAATTCGCTGGCGTGATCGAGCAGGTAGGTGATGCGGGCGGGCGATGGCACCGGCACGTCGAACAGCGCGCTGATTTCCGGCAGCATCTGGCTGACCTGCTGCAGCACCAGTTCGAACTGGCTGCTGTCCATTTCCAGCTGTGCATGTACCAGGCGCAGGGCGGTGTCGCGGGCCTGGTCGGTATCCTTGCTCAGCCAGATCTCGGCAATGCTTCCAGACAGGGCGACGCAGCGGCCGAACAGGTCGACCGGCTCGGCAGGTGCCTCGCTGTGCCTGATGGCATCGACCAGATAGGGCGGCAGGCCCCATTGCTCGCACAGTTCGGCGCCGACGTCGGCGTGGCTGCAGTCGAGGATGGTGCGTTCGTGGACCAGAAGTTCCTCATTGCTGCTGACGCCGGCAAGCAGGCTTGGGTAGTTGTCGCTGCGCAACTGCAGCAGGGCAAGGATGCCGATGTCCTGCAGCAGGCCAGCCAGCATCAGCTCTTCCACCCGGCGAACATTGCGTGCCAAGCCCAGATAACGGGCGGCCAGCGCGCTGAGGATGCTGCGGCGCCAGACTGCTTGCAGCAGTTGGGCGTGGTCTTCGTCCTCGCGCAGGGCGCGCGACAGGCTGAAGCCCAGGGCCAGCTGCAAGGTGGCGTTGAGGCCAAGCATGGTCAATGCCTGGCCCAGGTTTTCAATGCGGCGGCGGCTGGCGTACAGCGGCGAATTGGCGATGCGCATCATGCGTGCGCTCAAGCCCATATCCAGTGCTATCACGTCAGCGGCGCTGGCGATGTCGGTTTCCGGATCCTGCGCAAGCTCGATCAAACGGACAGCGATGGCCGGTGGCGAGGGCAGGTTGCGGCAGAGGGACAGGGCTGCAGTGAGCTCGGGGGACATGTCAAGGAAGCAGGCGGCAGTGGTTCAAGCATACAGGATGCCTTAAGCAAAGACGGGCTATTGCAGTCCAGTGCCGGGAGTGTGGTGTCGCGGGTACTTTGTGGCAAAGAAAAAGCCGCGGGTATCCGCGGCTTTTTCAGATGTTGCGGGCAGCGGGTGCTTAGACCTGCATCGCCTTGGCAACTTCGGCGGCGTAGTCTTCCACCACCTTCTCGATGCCTTCGCCAACAGCCAGGCGCTGGAAGCCGACGACGTCGCCGCCAGCGGCCTTGACGGCCTGCTCAACGGTCTTGTCGCCGTCCAGAACGTAGTTCTGGCCGTACAGGGTCACTTCGCTGATGATCTTGTTGATCTTGCCGCTGATGATCTTCTCAAGGATTTCAGCCGGCTTGGCCTTTTCCTTTTCGCTCATCTTGGCCAGCTCGATTTCCTTTTCCTTTGCAACGAAGTCGGCCGGAACGTCGGCAGCCTTGTTGTGCGGCGGGTTCATCGCGGCCACGTGCATTGCCAGGCCCGAAGCCAGCTCGGCGTTGCCGCCAGCCAGTTCGACCAGCACGCCGATCTTGCCGTTGCTGTGCACGTAGGTGCCAACGGTGTTGGCGCCGTCGATCTTGACCAGGCGACGGATCTGGATGTTTTCACCCAGCTTCTGGATCGCGGTGGCGCGGGTTTCTTCGACGGTTTCGCCGCTGGCCAGCTTGACCGACTTCAGGGCTTCAACGTCGGCGGCGCCAGAAGCCAGGGCGGCAGCGGCGACGGCGTCGACGAACGCCTTGAAGTTGACGTCGTTGGCAACGAAGTCGGTTTCCGAGTTCACTTCGACCAGCACGGCCTTGCCGCCTTCGCTGGCAACGCCAACGCGGCCTTCAGCGGTGACGCGGTCGGACTTCTTGTCGGCCTTGGCAGCGCCGGACTTGCGCAGGGCTTCAGCCGCTGCGTCGATGTCGCCATTGGTCTCGGACAGAGCGCGCTTGCACTCCATCATGCCGGCGCCAGTGCGCTCGCGCAGTTCCTTGACCAGGGAAGCAGTGATTTCCATGGAATTACCTCATCAATAGAAAGGGGTAGGCCGGCCATGATGGCCGGCCGTTGTTACGCAGCCCTGTCAGTGCTCGGCGCCATTGGTGCCGGCACAGGGGAGGCGGGCGCGATGGCTGCGCCCGCCGGTGGGGATCAGGCCGAGGCCTCGTCACCCTTCTTGGCCGGAGCCTTCTTGGCCGGAGCGCGGCGGGCCGGCTTGGCTTCTTCGCCAGCAGCGGCTTCGCTGAACTCTTCTTCGCGCACGGTGGCGGCGTTCGGAGCAGCAGCCTTGCCTTCCAGCACGGCGTCAGCAGCGGCGCGGGCGTACAGCTGCACGGCACGGATGGCGTCGTCGTTGCCCGGGATGGCGTAATCGACCAGCTCCGGGTTGTAGTTGGTGTCAACCACGGCGATCACCGGGATGCCGAGCTTCTTGGCTTCCTTGATGGCGATGTCTTCGTGACCGATATCGATGACGAAGATGGCGTCGGGCAGGCGGTTCATTTCCTTGATGCCGCCCAGCGAGGCTTCCAGCTTGTCGCGCTCACGGCGCAGGCCCAGCACTTCGTGCTTGACCAGCTTGTCGAAGCTGCCGTCGGTTTCACCGGCTTCCAGTTCCTTCAGGCGGGCAACCGACTTCTTCACGGTAGCGAAGTTGGTCAGGGTGCCGCCCAGCCAACGCTGGTTCATGAACGGCATGCCGCAACGCTCTGCTTCTTCCTTGATGGATTCGCGTGCGCTGCGCTTGGTGCCCAGGAACAGGATGGTGCCGCGCTTCTGGGCAACCGAGGAGATGAAGTTCATCGCATCGTTGAACAGCGGGACGGTCTTTTCCAGGTTGATGATGTGGATCTTGCCGCGGGCGCCAAAGATGTACTGGCCCATCTTCGGGTTCCAGTAACGGGTCTGGTGGCCGAAGTGGACGCCGGCTTCCAACATCTGACGCATGGTGATCTGGGGCATTGCAAAACTCCTGATGGTGGAACTGACACCGCGCGCGACCGGTTTGTTGGAGTCGTGCTGCGATGCGCGGCTTCTTATATGGAGCGCGCAAACAGTTCCGGGGTTGGGCTTCCCTGGCGCCTCCGTGGCCGAACCCTGAAGAACAGGGCACCCCGGCACGGATGGGGGCGACAGGTGAGGATTCACCGGTTGACGCCCGGTGTCAGCGCGCTTCAAAGGGCAGGAGCCCGAAAAAGCCGGCGAAGTATAGCCCTTGGCTGGGCTGGGCGCAATTTGCCCACCAGGTGGGCGGCCCTGGCCGGCTTAATAAGTAAGTATGACTGTGATCGTGTCGCTGTAACTGCCCGGAATCGGGGCGGGCCGGGCGAACACCCGCCCATAGACGGTGAGTGATACGTCCTCGTTTTCACCGATATCACTGGCACCGGTGGCTTCGGTGTTCCCCCAGGGGATGAGCAGCGCCGGGTCGCGATACAGTTCATAAGGCAGGAAATTGCCATTGGAGGCCATCCGCCGTTGGCCATTGACGGGATTGCTGCCGCTGCTCAGGGTCATGCTCCACTCGACATCGGTGGCACAGCGCATGCGGATCAGTGATGCCTGGTCACGCGGTGTATCCAGTCGACTGGCGCTGCCAAAATCCATGTCAGTAGCAATGCTTATCAAACAGGCGCTGGGTACCTGTGCGCTGACCGTGCCAAAAATGAACTGCGATTGGCCAGCACCTCCCAGCAAGGGGAAGGTGCCATCACGGCAGTTCTCCGCGGTAGGCGGGGCCAGCAGTGGTGGGCCATAGCTGTATCGCAGGATGGAAGGCCCTGGACTGCCTTCGTACCTGTACGCCGCGGGCAATGCCTGGCTGGCCGGGACGCGGGCGTAGATGTTGAACGGGATCTGCTGCGGGCTCAGTGCACTTGCCCGAACAGAGATCGCATAGACCGGTTGATTGCCGCCAAGTGCGCCGATCAGTTGTGTCTGCGCTGGGTTTGCATAGAGATCGTAGTTCATCAAGGCACCTGCGTCGTTGCTCATGCGGCGTGGCGCCACGCCGCTGGGAAAGCCGTCGCCAGGGAAAATGCATGCAGTTATCTGGTTGCCAAACGGTGGCAAACCCTGACAGCTCACGATGAGGGTGGCTGCTGCATCGGTGTTGGTCGTGCCTCGGGTTTCGCCGAAATCAATGTTCGGGCTACTGGTTACCTGGCAGCTTTGTGCGGGAGCCGCGAGGGGGGCGCACGCCAATGCCAGCGACATGACGAGGCGCGCGCCGACGCCTTGGCCTCGCTGGGTTCCGCTGATCATGGTTGGCATCGCAGTGGTGCGGCGTAGTCCTGCGCGGCGTACTGTGCCGCTGTTGGTAGTGGCAGCACACAGGCGCTGGCTTCCTCGGGGGTGATGACCAGTTGCGCGCCGCCCGGTGGGTCCGCCAGATAGACCTCGCCATCATGCCCAACGACGGTAGTTGCAACCGTCTGACCCGCAAGTTGGACAGCAACCTGGCTGCCGATGGCGAGCCACTGCCCATCCGCGCCGCGTAGCTGCAGGCGCATCGGATGGCTGGGGCGCAGCTTGAAATCCACCCGTGCGCCACTGCCGGATGCAGGTACCACCTGCCGTTGCGGCGCATCCAGCAGCATGTCCATCGGCAGGTCCAAGGTGTCGATGCTGATCAGGTTGCGCTGCCAGGCACGCAGTGGTGTAACCAATAGCTGGCCGTGCGCGTCGGTGCTGCCGATCAAGCGGTTCTCCAGGCGCACCGGAACCTGTGCCACGCCATTGGTGGAGACCAGGGCGAACGCGTCGTCCACCTGGCGCAGTAGGTGCACACCCTGGCCGAACCACACGGCGCTGCCATTGGCATCGGCATAAGCCAGCGTGTCGCCGTTGGCGTTGTAATCCATGCCAATGCGTGATTGGCCGGCGTGGCCAAGGTGGCGCAGCTCGGCGCTGACGCTGCGGCGTGCCCCCATGTTTGCCTGCGCGCGCCAGCCCCAGCCGCCCGCATCCACCGGCAAACTGCGATTTGCTTCCAGCGAGAGCACGTTGCCGTCAGTGCCGTGGCGCAGCGAGCTGCTGAGCTGGGTCAGGCGCCCCAGCGGCAGAGAGAAGTACAGGTTGGCGCTGTCCATCTGGCGGTTGTCCAGGTCGTGCTGGAGCTGCGCGCTGAGCCATGCATTGCCGCGCAGATTGCGTGACCAGCCCAAGCCGGCCAGACGCGTACGCGGATTGCCGGGGTAGTTCTGGGACACATAGCTGAGGCTGAACTGGCCGCTGTGGACATTGCCCAGGCCCACAAAGAACTGCTCGGTGCGGCGCGGCAATAACGCTTTGGCGAGAAACCCTGCCGCATCGCGGAAGCCAGCACTGCGCCGTTGGGTGCTGGCTGAGACGCTGAAGCCGCGTGTGTTCCATTGATAGCCGAGCGTGCGCTGGTGGCCCTGCAGCACACCGGCGCGGCTGCTGGTGAGCGAGCTGCTTAGTATCCCGGCACGCTCTCCAAGCAAGCCCACCGCGCCGACGCCGGCCAACTGCAGGTCCGCGCTGAGTTCGGCATGCGCTTCGATGGTCAGTTGTTTGTACAGGCCGTGGCGCAGGCTGGCGCTGGCCATCGGCCTGCTGTCGTAAGCGAAGGAGCGCAGTCCGTAGTCCTGGCGCAATACCCCGATATCCAGCGACCAGTCGCTCAGGCCGGTTTGCAGCAGGCTGGGGGTGCCGTACAGCGCGAACTCCAGCATGCGCTGTTGGCCATTGATATCGGTCACCAGCAGTTGTGCCTGGCCGCTGCCACTGAGCGAGGGTGCGGTATCCAGCTGGAACTGCCCGGGCTGCACCTCGCGGCTGGCCTGGCGGATGCCGTTGATATACAGGTCAACCGTGGACGGCAGGACGGCATCACCGGTGAACGAAGCCAAGGGTGTGGTCACCCGGTACGGCTGCAGGGAAAAGTTGCGCGACAGATGCAGGCCGCCGATGCGGGTGGCACGCGACCACGCAAGTGCTCCGGTTATGGTGTCGCCTACGCTCAGGCTGAGCATCGGACCGGGCAGGTCGAGCTGCCAGCGGCTGTCCAGGCGCGTGTTCCGGATCTGCCAACGACCGCGACCATCATCAAGACGTGTGTTCTGGGTGCTGGACCAGGTGCCTGCTCCCGCGCCGAACAGCCGCAGCTCGGTAAAACCGCCGGCGCTGTGGAAGCCCGATTGCTGCTGCGCATGCAGGTCGTAATTGAGCAATAGCCCGGGGCTGTTGTCGCTGGCCGCAGGAGTGCCGGGGGCGTTGGCAAGGCTCAGGTGGGTGAGTGGACGATTCAGTGCCGCCAGCGGCAGTTGCAGTGCGAGGCGTTGATTGCTCGCGTCGTAGTCGATCTTGATGTCAGGCAGTTGTGCAAGGTCAACCGATTGCTGGTCGTTGGCGATGTATGCGGGCATACGCAGGCCAAGTTGTTGCAGCGTTGCCGCGCTGGCGGACAGCTGCCGTCCGGACACAATGAAGCGCGCGAGCTGGGTGCGGCTGCTCTGGTTGATCCGCACTTCCAGATACAGTTCCTGCGGCGGCTGCCCGGCAACACTGGCGAGTGCTGCATCCGGGCGGGGTGGTGGCGCGGCGGAAATGGAGGAGCTGCTCGCCATGAGCATCGCCAGGTCAAAGGTCAACAGGGCGCAGCGGCTGCGGGATGGCGGCATCGTTCAGCCTGGCCTGCAAAGTGCCGGTGAGGGGGAAGGGAGTTGCCAGCGGCAGCGTCCACTGCATGTGTTGGCCGGCCAGGACATAGCCCAGCAGGCCAGGCGTCAGTTCGATCGGTGGGCCGCCCTCCGGTAGCCAGCGCAGCTGGCTGAGGCGCACGCGTTGGGCACCTGCGTTGTGTACCGACAGGGTCAACAAGCCGGCGTCCACCCGCCAGTTGGCGCGCAGCCCGCTTGCGTCGGCAACGGTCCTGTTTCCCAGTTCGCGCGGCATCGCGCCAGCGGGGAGCACGAATGTCGGGATGGAGTAGCGCAGCAGGAAATTCAAACCCTGTGCGGGCCTGGCATGGGCGCTGGGCAGCTCATCCACCAGCAGGCGATAGGCCTGTTCCTGTGTGCCTGCCGCTGGCAGCGGCAGGGGGCGCAGCACGCGCACCAGCTGCCGCTGGCCGGCGCCGATCTGGACGATGGCCGGGCGCGCCAGCAGCAGCTGCGAGGGCTCAAGCACATCGCTTGCGTTGCTCTGGGTCCAGCGCTGTACCCGCACCTGCGCGTGCAAGGGAGTGTCGCCGGTGTTCTCCAGCCACAGTGCCTGCGCCTGTTGGTCATCGCTGAACTCAATCAGGATGGGCGCGACCTGCAGGTTGCCGGCGCAGGCCAGTGGTGCCATCAACAGCAGGGCCCACGCCGCCCAGCCTCGGGCGCGTGGCCCGATCCGGGGTGGATGCAAATCGGGCAGTTGCATTGGGCCTGGGCTCAGTAGGTGATAGTGGCAATCACCGTGTCGCCGTAACTGCCGGCTGGCGCATCGGTGGAGGGCACGCGGCCATAGACCGGGATGGTCTGTGCACTGGCATTGCCGGTGCCGGCGAGGGTGTCGGTGCCGATTACCTCGCCCCAGAAATTCAGCCGGCCGGCATCGCGGTAAAGCCCATAGGCGACGAAGTTGCTGGCGCCGTCGCTCATGCGCCGGTTGTCGGCGGCAGCCGTGGTGCTGGTGGCATTGGCGCCTGGGTTCATGCCGATGGTGTAGGGCGTACCATTGGTGCAATTCACCTCAAGTGTGCCTTGAGCGTCGAGCGGGGTGCCGGTGGCGCGGGCCAGGCTGCCAAAGTCGATGTCGCCAGCGGCGACGGTCTGGATGTCGCAGGATTCGGTGATGACGAGGCGGACCTGGAACTGTGCGGTCTGGGTTGCTGCCTGCGTGAGGGCTGCAATTCCCGCCAGCGCAATGCTGGTTGCGGTGATGAGAAGCGTGCGCGTGAGCATGTTGATTCTCCCGGCGATTGGCGGCAGTGGCGATGCCTTGGGGCATGGCGTCGGCGTGCGCGCAAAGCTAAGCATGTCAACGCGGCGCTGACACGTGTTCACGCTTGCAGTTTCGCCTGAACGGGGGATCTTGCTAAGTTCAGTCAATTGGAAACTTGCGCCACCAATTCGGGCTTGCCCCGGTGGCTCAGGATTTGCCGGCGGCCGGTGTGGTCAGATGCCTGATCTGAGCGATTCGCATGAGTATGGATGTTGGCCGCTGGCTGGGCGTCCCCAGTCAGGAAAGTCCCGGGCGGGTCCAGAGTGGGTGTCCTATTCCGCGTTCATTAATGTGAAATACTTAGCGAAATAGCCCAAATGGGGGATAATCGGCGCATGGCAATCCAACTGAAAACCCCCGAAGAAATCGAGAAGATGCGCATCGCCGGCCGTCTGGCGGCTGAGGTGCTCGACATCATCACCCCGCACGTCAAGCCCGGTGTCACCACCGAAGAGCTGGATCGCATCTGCAACGACCACATCATCAATGTGCAGGGATCCATCCCGGCCAATGTGGGCTACCGCGGATTCCCCAAGACCGTGTGCACCTCGGTGAACAACGTCATCTGCCACGGCATTCCCAGTGAAGCCAAGGTGCTCAAGGATGGCGACATCGTCAATATCGACGTGACCGTCATCAAGGATGGCTGGCACGGTGATACCAGCCGCATGTATTACGTTGGCACGCCGTCGGTGATGGCCAAGCGCCTGGTGGAAACCACCAAGGAAGCAATGTGGCGTGGTATCCGTGCGGTCAAGCCGGGCGCGACCTTGGGCGATGTGGGTCATGCAATCCAGGAATTCGCTGAAGGCGAGCGTTTCAGCGTGGTGCGTGAGTACTGCGGCCATGGTATCGGCAAGGTCTACCACGACGAGCCGCAGGTGCTGCATTACGGCCGTCCCGGCCAGGGTCTGGTGCTCAAGCAGGGCATGACCTTCACCATCGAGCCGATGATCAATGAAGGTACCCGTTACACCAAGGTGCTGCCGGATGGCTGGACCGTGGTGACCAAGGACCGCAAGCTCTCGGCGCAGTGGGAACACACCATTGTGGTGACCGAGGACGGCGTTGAGGTGTTGACGTTGTCGCCGGCGGAATCCGCGCAGGCATGACCTCACTGCCGGCGGGCCCGATTCTGGACACGCCGGCAGATCCTGCCGGTGACGCGCAATGGGCTGCCGATGCACGGCAGTCACTTGCCCATACCGATGCCCGCCTGGGCAAACGCTTCGAGCAGACCGACAATGTCGAACGTCTGCCCGGCCTGCGCACGCGCGCGGTCGATCAACTGATCATTGAAGCCTGGCAGCGCTGCATTCCCGCAGCGGCTGGTTTGGCCCTGTTCGCGGTCGGCGGCTACGGCCGTGGCGAGCTGTTCCCGCGCTCGGACATTGACCTGCTGGTGCTGGCTGAAACCGAAGTGCAGCAGCGCCACGAAGCCGCACTGGCACGCTTGTTCGCCTTGTTGTGGGATGCCGGCTTGCCGGCCAGCCATGCGGTGCGCTCGGCAACGCAGTGTGTACACGCTGCAGCCGATCAGACGGTGCTGACCGCGTTGATCGAGGCGCGCCCGCTGGTAGCTGATGCAACCGCCCAGCATGGTTTGGCGCGGGCGATCGCGCCGAGTCTGGTATGGCCGCCGCGCGAATATTTCCTTGCCAAACGCGAAGAACTGCTGGCGCGCCACCAGCGTTTTGGTGATACCGCCGACAACCTCGAGCCGGACATCAAGGACGGCCCGGGCGGTCTGCGTGATCTCAATACGCTGGGCTGGATGGCGCTGCGCGCTTTCGGCGTCAGCAATATCGATGCCTTGGTCGGGCTGGGCCATCTTGGTCTGGACGAGGCGGCGGCACTGAAGCGCGAGCGCCTGGTACTGGCACGGCTGCGCTTTGGTCTGCATCTGGTCGCTCAGCGCCCGGAAGAGCGGCTACGTTTCGACTACCAGAAGACCTTGGCCGCGCGGATGGGTTTTGGCGACGACGCTGAAAGCCTGGGCGTGGAAAAAATGATGCAGGGCTTCTATCGCAGCGCGACGGTGATCCGCCGCATCAGCGATCGCCTGCTGCAACGCTTTGAAGAGCAGTTTGACGGCGAGGCCACGCCGCTGCCGGTAGGCGAGGGGTTCTCGCTGCGCCGCGGTTATTTGTCTGCCGATGATCCGCTGTGGCCGCATGGCGACATCCGCAGCATTTTTGCCTTGTTCGCCTGCTGGGCGCGTACCTCCGACGTGCGCGGCCTGCACTCGATGACCGCACGCGGTCTGGCCGAGATGCTGGACGAAATTCCCGCCTTTACCGCCGTGGACGAGGCCGTCCGCGAGCAGTTCATGGCTTTGCTGCGTGGGCCACGCGCGGTCGATACGCTGGCACGGATGGCACGCCTTGGCGTGCTGGGGCAGTGGATTCCTGCATTCGCAGCGGTGTCCGGGCGCATGCAGTTCGACCTGTTCCATGTCTACACGGTGGACCAGCACACCTTGATGGTGCTGCGGAACATGGCCTTGTTTGCCAGCGGCCGCGCCGATGAGCGCTTCTCCATCGCGCATGAAGTCTGGCCGCGCCTGCGCAAGCCGGAATTGCTGCTGCTGGCCGGCCTGTTCCACGACATTGCCAAGGGCCGTGGTGGTGATCATTCCGAACTGGGCGCGGTGGATGCGCGTGAATTCTGCAGCGCACATGGCTTGAGCAGCTCCGACACCGAGCTGGTGGCGTGGCTGGTCGAACAGCATCTGCGCATGTCGATCACTGCACAGAAGCAGGACATCACCGACCCGGAAGTGATCCACCGTTTTGCCGGTCTGGTTGGCGACCGTGATCGTCTCGATTACCTGTATCTGCTGACCTGTGCCGACATCGCCGGCACCAGCCCCAAGATGTGGAACGCGTGGAAGGACCGGCTGCTGGCCGACCTGTACTTCGCCACCCGCCGCGCGCTGCGCGAGGGCTTGGAGCACCCCTTGCCGGAAGCGGAGCGGGTGCAGGAAGCGCGCGATAACGTGCGCGAGCAGATGCGACTGCTTGGCCATGAGGATGCGGTGATCGACCGCCAGTTCGCAGCCATGCCTGACGAAAGCTTCGTGCGTTTCCGCCCCGAGCAGTTGGTATGGCAGGCGGCGTCGCTGGTGGAAATCCACAAGGGCGGCACCTTGGTCAAGGTGCGGCGGATCACGCCGGAGAGTGATGCGTTGGAAGTGTTTGTGCACTCGCCGGACCGCGACGGCATGTTCGCTGCCATCGTGATGACCTTGGATCGCGCCGGCTACGGTATTCACCGCGCACGCGTGCTCGACGGCCCTGACGACACCATCTTCGATACCTTCGAAGTCACGCCTGCGGGCAGCTTTGCCGATGGCGACGCCGCGCGTCTGGAATCCGTGCTGCGCAAGGCGCTGGCCGGCAATATCCTGGCCCTGCGCCCCTCGCGGCGGGTGATGCCACGCCAGCTCAAACACTTCCGCTTCGCCCCGCGCATCGAGTTTCTCGACGCCAGCCATGAAGGCCGGACCGTCTTGAATCTGGTGGCGCCGGATCGCCCCGGCCTGCTCGCCGATGTGGCGCACGTGCTCCGTGACCAGCGCCTGCGCGTGCAGGATGCACGCATCGCTACCTTCGGCGAGCGCGCCGAGGATCAGTTCCAACTTACCGATCGCCACGATCACCCCCTTACCGAAACCTCCATGCAGGCTTTGCGTGACGCATTGCTGGCCTGCCTGGATCCCGACAACAAGCCAGGAGACCCCCACTGATGGCAAGCAAGCCCGCAACCAAGAACACCGTGACCAAGAACACCGCCAAGAAGGCTGCGCCGAGCAAGGCCGTAGCGCCGAAGAAAAAGGCCGCAGCAGCGACCAAACCGGCCGCCAAGCCTGTTGCGAAGACGGTTAAGGCACCGGTCAAGAAGGTTGCCGCTGCCAAGCCGAAGTCGACCAAGCCGAAGTCGACCAAGCCGGTGACGCCGTCGGTGGGCCCGCGCAGCCTGCGCAAGCCGCCGGCGCCGGGCGTGGCCGAGCTGAAGTTCGGTATTGAAAGCGCATTTGAGCGCCGCACCATGCTGACCATGGACGAGATCGAAGGGTCGACCCGTGCGCTGGTCAACCGCGTGATCGACGGCCTGGAGTCCGGCGAATTCCGTGTTGCCGAGCCCGATGGCAACGGTGGCTGGAAGGTCAACGAGTGGCTGAAGAAGGCCGTGTTGCTGTACTTCCGTGTCAACGATATGGCGGTGATGGACGGCGCCCCGGCACCGTTCTGGGACAAGGTCGAGTCGCGTTTTGAAGGCTACGACGAAGCCGCCTTCCGCCAGGCCGGCGTACGCGTGGTGCCGGGTGCGATCGCCCGCCGCGGTACGCACTTCGGCAAGGACGTGGTGCTGATGCCGAGCTTCACCAATATCGGCGGCCACGTCGGCGAGGGCACCATGGTTGATACCTGGGCCACGGTGGGGTCCTGCGCGCAGATCGGCAAGCATTGCCACCTGTCCGGCGGCGCCGGTATTGGCGGTGTGTTGGAGCCGCTGCAGGCCAGCCCGACCATCATCGAAGACCATTGCTTCATCGGCGCGCGCTCGGAAGTGGTGGAAGGTGTGGTTGTCGGCCACCACAGCGTGATCGGTATGGGCGTATTCCTGAGCCAGAGCACCCGCATCTACAACCGTGCCACCGGCGAAGTAACGTATGGCTATGTACCGCCGTACAGCGTGGTGGTCAGCGGCTCGCTGCCGTCCAAGGACGGCACGCATTCGCTGTACTGCGCGGTGATCGTCAAGCAGGTGGACGCCAAGACCCGCAGCAAGACCAGCGTCAATGATCTGCTGCGCGGGTTGGCTGACTAATCCAGCCGGAGGTGCAGCGCCGTCCCTTCTCCCGCGCGCGGGAGAAGGTGCCCGCAGGGCGGATGAGGGGAGCTTTAGCTTCGCTCTTGCTCTGCGGGTTGGGAGCTTTGATTACTAGCTAGAAGCTTCCCCTCACCCCCAGCCCCTCACTCCGTGCCCCGGCCCTCGCGCTGACGCGAGTGCGCTCTCCGAGTCGCGAACCTTTGGTTAGCAAGCGACTCGGGTTCGCCCCGCAAGCGGGAGAGGGGAGCACATCACCGCGAGCTTTGAGCAATGACCACGATCTACGGACTAAAAAATTGCGACACATGCAAGAAGGCCACCAAGTGGCTGGATCGCTTCAACGTCGCCTACACTTTCGTCGACTACCGCGACAACAAGCCCAGCCCGGAAACCCTGCTCGAATGGGCCGGCAAGGCTGGCGGCTTCGCCGCGATGATCAATAAATCCTCAACCACCTGGCGGCAGCTGCCGGACAGCCGCAAGTCGCCCGAGTCCGATGCCGAGTGGAAGCTGCTGCTGCGCGAGTACCCGCAGCTGATCAAACGGCCGCTGGTGATCACCGACGACGGCGCCCTGAGCCAAGGCTTCAGCGACAACGGCTTCAAAGCCCGCTTCAACATCGCCTGATCCGCCACCACATGTAGGAGCGGCCCAAGCCGCGAAGCCACCGATCCATAAGGCCCCCATGAACGACGTACTAGCCCTGACCTGCGACCTGATCGCCCGCCCCTCGGTAACTCCGGAAGATGCCGGCTGCCAGCAACTGATCGCAGGCCGCCTCAACGCCGCCGGCTTCAACTGCGAGCACCTGCGACTGGGCGAGGTCGACAATCTCTGGGCTACCCACGGCAGCGGTGCGCCGGTCCTGGTGTTGCTTGGCCACACCGACGTGGTGCCGACAGGTCCGGTTGAGGCTTGGAGCAGCGACCCGTTCAAGCCGGAAGTGCGCGACGGCGTGCTGTACGGGCGTGGCACTGCCGACATGAAGGGCAGCGTCGCCGCCTTTGTGGTGGCGGCCGAACAGTTTGTTGCCGCGCACCCCAACCATCCCGGCACGCTGGCGGTGCTGCTGACCAGTGACGAGGAAGGCGATGCCATCGATGGCGTGCGCCATGTTGCCAAACTATTCGTCGAACGCGGGCAGGGCATCGACTGGTGCATCACCGGCGAGCCTTCGTCCACGGCCAAGCTTGGTGACCTGCTGCGCGTCGGCCGTCGTGGCAGCCTCTCGGCCAAGCTGCGCATCAAGGGCGTGCAGGGCCACGTGGCCTATCCGGACAAGGCAAAGAACCCCATCCATCTGGCCGCGCCGGCCTTGGCTGAGCTGACCGCCCGTCATTGGGACGACGGCTACGAAAGCTTCCCGTCCACCAGCCTGCAGATCTCCAATATCAACGCCGGCACCGGCGCCAACAACGTAATCCCCGGCGAGCTGCAGGTTATGTTCAACCTGCGCTACAACCCGCATTGGAATGCGGACAAGCTGGAAGCCGAGATCGGCGCGCTGCTGGACCGTCACGGGCTGGATTACGACCTGCATTGGCACCGTAGCGGCGAACCGTTCTATACCCCGGAAGGCCGTCTGCGCAGTGTTGCCCGTGACGTACTGGCCGAGTTCGCCGGTGCCGCGCCGGAAGAAAGTACCGGCGGTGGGACCTCCGATGCCCGTTTCATCGCGCCCCTGGGCGCGCAATGCATCGAGGTGGGGCCGGTGAATGCCAGCATCCACCAGGTCGATGAGAATGTGCGCGTGTCCGACCTGGAAGCGCTGCCTGACCTGTACCGGAAGCTGATCGAAAAACTGCTGGACTGAACTGTTACGGTGCGGGTGCACAATCTTGCCGGGGGGGCGAGATGGACAGGGTTCAAATGTGGTTCCTTAATGGGCTGATAGCCCTTGTGCTGGCGTGCGTGTTGCCGCTCGCGCACGCCAATACCACGATGCATGGCTTGCCGTTGCTGCGGCAGTTCGGGGTGAGCCAGCTGCCGGCGTCGCCAACCTATCCAGGCGTGGTCGTTGACCGCGCAGGTAATCTTTACGCGGCCAGTGGCGAAGGGGTGATGATCTTCCGTAGCGGCGTGTGGGAGCTGCTGGAGGCGTCGGGCGAAGCGCCGGTGTACTCGATCATGCTGGCCCGCGATGGCAGCATCTATGCGGCGGGTGCGGGCGTGTTTGGGCGGCTGCTGCCGCAGCCCGATGGCAGCCATCGGTTTGTCGATCTGCTGCCACGCTTGGCCAGTGCGGGCTTGGTACAGGGGCCGATCGAAGTCTTTTCGTTGGGGGAAACTGCGCGTGGCGTGCATGCGGTCAGCGCCGGGGCCTTGTTCGTGCTGGAAAAGGACGGCAGCACCAGCCGGCTGCAGCTTCCCGTCGGCGCGCGTACACGCCCGTTGGTGGCGGGCGACACCCTCTACTTCCGGGTGCCGGACGCAGGTCTGTACCGCGTGGACAGGGCTGCGATGGCTCTGGTTGAAGGTACCGGGGCACTCGCAAAGCTGCGTGTCCCCGCTGCCTGGCCGTATCGCGGCGGCCTGTTGTTCGCTGCCGCCGACGGCTTCCATTTCAGTGATGGCAAGCGTCTGCGCAAGCTCGACACCGAGGCCGACGCGGCGTTTCGTCTGCACCAGCCCTATACCGGCATTGCCTTGGCCGACGGTGGCTTCGCGGTTGGCAGCTTCGACGGCACCATCATGCGCTTCTCGCCTGGCTTGCGCCTGCTCGATAGTTTCGCTGCCAGTGCGGGCGAGATGCACGATCTGGTGGAAGATCGCGAAGGTGCGGTATGGATCTCCGGCGAAAATGGAATCGCACGCCTGCGCTGGTCGCTGCCGTGGACGCGCTATGGGCGCCTGCATGGGCTGAGCGGACGCGTCTTCGACAGCACCTGGTATGACGGCCGCCTATGGGTGGCGAGCATGGGTGTGTGGAGCGCGCAGCCCTCTGCGGCGGGTACGCCGATGTTCTCGCAACTGCAGTGGTCGCGCCGCGATCTGGAGACCTTCGCGCTGGAAGGGACAAACGCTGGACTCCTTATCGGGGATCGCTACGGCCTGGCGGTGCTCGATCCCCGCCAAACTCAACCACGGCGGCTGCTGCCCTCGGTGCTGGGTGACAGTGTCGGCAAGCTGCTGCCCTCGGCGCTCGACACCAAACGCATGTTCGCGGTAACCAACAGTCGAATCATCGTGCTTGGCCAAGACAGCGGGCGCTGGCAGGTGCAGGCGCAGTGGAAGATCGGTACCCGTGCGGCTGACGGGCTATATGAAGGCGCCGCCGGCGAGTTGTCGGCTGGTGACGCAGGCGGTGGCGTGAGGCGTTGGCGTTTCGCGGCGGATAGTGGCCAGTTGCTCGCGGAGCAGCGTTTTGGGGCGGCGCAGGGTCTGCCTGTCGCGGCAGGGCAAGGCACCCGTTTGTTCCGTAGTGATGGCGTGCTGTACGCGATATCCGGCCAGCATGTGCATCGACTGAAGGGTGAACGGTTTGTTGCTGCCGAGTTGCCCGTGCTCGCGGGACTGCAGGCACCCATGGAGTTGGAAGGCGAGGACAATGCCAAGGGAAGCTTCGCCTGGACGGCACGGCAGTTGTGGTGGCGCAAGCCAGGTACCAGCACGTTCCAACTACAGCAGGTCAGCGATAGTCGTGTGCCCGGCTTCATGACGGTCGCCCTACACGGCGATGGGCAACTGCGCGTGGTCACTCGCGACAGCGTATTGCAGCTGGATCCTGCCGCGGTTGAATCCACCGCAGCAGCACCGCAGGCGCGGCTTGATCGCGTCGAGTTGCAAGGCCCGAATCACCCGCCAGTGTTGCTGCCGTTGTCGCCGCACACGGTGCCACGGCTGCCAGCCGGTGCGGGCTTGGCCTTGCGCTTCGGTGTGCAGAGCATGGAGCCGGAGGTCGAGTTCCGTTATCGGATGGCCGGCTACCACGATGAGTGGTCGCCCTGGGCGGCCGGACGCGAGCTGACCTACCAGCGCTTGCCGGCTGGGGCGTACGTATTCCAGTTGCAGGCGCGGGTATTGGGTGGCGCGGCGACCGAGACGATGCGCTACCGGCTGCAGGTCGCGCCGTTCTGGTATCAGCGACCGTGGGTGCGGGTTGCTTTTGCTGTAGCCGGCTTGTTGCTCATTGTGTTGGTGGTGCGTCTGCGCACGCGCGCCATCAACGCACAGAACCGCCTGCTGGAACAGAAGATCAGCGAACGCACGGCCGAGCTGCAGAGTGCCAACTCCCGGCTTACGGCTTTGGCGGTCACCGACGGGCTCACCGGGATTGCCAACCGCCACGCGATGGAGAAAGCCTTGCCGCGCGCCTGGCAGCGCTGCGTGGAAAGGCAGGAGCCGTTGGCGGTGATGATGATCGACGTGGATCACTTCAAACAGTTCAACGATACCCATGGGCATCATGTCGGTGACCTGCAATTGCGACGCGTGGCGCAGACGCTGGCCGCGCAGGTAACCGGGGCCGAAGAGCTGGTCGCACGCTACGGCGGCGAGGAGTTCGTGCTGATCCTGCCGGGTTGCGACGAGCAGGCGGCGCTTGCGCGTGGCGAACGCCTACGCAGCGCGGTGGAGCAGGTGACTGGTGCGGCAGGTCAGCGGGTGACGATCAGTGTCGGCGTGGCGGTGTGCACCCCTGTATCTGAGGGAGACCCGATGGCATTGGTGCGCTGCGCCGATCAGGCGCTATACCGGGGCAAGCGTGACGGGCGGAATCGGGTGGATGTTGCCAGCCTTCAAGAAGATGCGTAGCCGATAGTGGCTGCCGGCGCAGCGTCGCTAGCGCATGTCGGAACCAAATCTTCCAACAGAGCAGCGCCTATGGCTATAGTGCCTGCGTCGGATGTCGCTTCAAGTTTGGCTGGATGAAAGTCGCTCACGGTCCAGAGGATCGATGCGAACTGAAGAATCCTGTGTTGCTCGCACAAGCGTGGCGCTGCTCCGCCACATCGGCTTAACTCAGACCTTGGTCCAAGGAAGACATGAGTCAGATACAGAGTTTTCAGATACGGCAAGCCAGCGTTGCGGATATAGGGACGCTGGTTGCGCTCTTTGACGCCTATCGGGTCTTTTATGGCAAGCCCAGCGATCTGGCGCTGGCGCGCGCCTTCCTGCTGGAGCGCTTCCAGCACAACCAGTCGGTTATCTTTCTTGCGCTCCAGGACAGCGGTGCTGCAGTCGGATTCACACAGCTCTACCCCAGTTTTTCGTCCGTTTCCGCGGCCCGCAGCTTCATCCTCAACGATCTGTTTGTAGTTCCTGAGGCGCGGCGTGCCGGGGTTGCCGCCCAGCTGTTGGGGGCTGCGGCAGACTATGGGCGTGCGGTTGGGGCAATACGACTTTCACTGTCCACGGCTGTCAGCAATGAATCCGCACAGGCGCTGTATGTATCCGAGGGCTGGGTGCTTGATGCCGAATTTCATGCTTACAGCCTCTCGCTGTAAGTACAGCAAAGCCGTCTGGCCGACGGCTCTGGAGTCAATCAACAATCAATCCAAACGCCGCCAGCGCCGCCGCAGCCTGCCGCTGTGAGATCACCGCTTTCTTGAAATACTTGGCGTCCATCACGTTGAGCCCGCTGATATCTGTATTGCGCAGGTCGGCGCCTTCGAATCGGGTCAGCCGGGTCTGCGCGTTGCGCAGGCTGCCGCCAGTGAACACGGCATCGCGGAAGTCGCAGCCGGACAGGTCGGCATCGGAAAAATCCATGCCCTCCAGTTCTGCCTTGCGGAATGACATTCCACGCAGGTCGGCGCTGACCAGCAGGCAGTCGCGGAAATCCAATGCCCAACCGCTTACTTCCTGCAGGTGTGCGCCGGTCAGCTTGCAGTCCTTGAACTGCACCGACGACAGCGTGGCGCGGCGCCAGAAGCTGTTGTTGAGGTCGCAATGATCGAAGCGTGAATCGCTGAGCTGTGCCGAGCTGAAATCACATTGGCTGCCACGACATTTCTGCCACTGGCTTTCTTCCAGCGATGCGGCCAGCCAGTTTGCCTTGCTCAGCGAGCACTGTTTGAACTGGTAGCCGTCCATGTCCAGTCGTGAGAAATCACCTTCGTCCAGCGTGCAGGATTCGAAAACCGCTGCACGCGGATGCGCACGGATGATCTGCTGCATGCGTGCGCGGTCGATCGTCTCTTCGCGGATAACCAGGGTGTTTGTCATGTCAAAATCTGCAGGTGCCAGTGCGTCATTCTGCGCGACATCAATCTGCTGATGCAGTCTTGTCGCGGCGGATGTTGTGTGTACAGACCTGATTGATCTATTCGAAGATGAAGAATGGCGGCGCGATGGCCCGACGCCAATACGACTCATCAGCCAGATAGAACTCCTGTGCCTTGGCGCGCGCGAACCATGCTGCCGCTGCAGTTTCGTCCTTCTGCAGGCCCTTGCTACCGCGACCCAAGGCCAAGCCTGCGAAGTACTGGCCGTAGACATTGCCCTGTTCGCCGGCGTGCTGATACCAGCGCAGTGCCTCGCGCATATCCGTTGGCATGCCGATGCCCGCTTCGTGCAAGGCGCCAAGATCGACCTGGGCCTCAGCATCGCCGCGTGCGGCACGGCGCTGGATGCGGGCGATGGTCGCATTGGTGGAGGGCTGGTCGGAGGCAAGGCGCGCAGCTTCGGTTGAGGCGAGGGTTGCGTTTCGCAATGCGTCCAGTTTGTACAGCTCACGCATATACACCGCTGAGCGCAGACGCCAGCGCAGAGCGCCAGCCATGTCGCCTTGGCGTTCGTACCAACGTGCCAGATCGGACATGGCATACGGCGAGCCGTGGTAAGCGGCACTCTGGTACCAGCGCAATGCCTTGCGCGGCGATGGCTTGAAGCGAACATCCTCCGGCTTCTGCGGTTCATCGCTGCTGTCCAGGCGGCCGCGTTCAAGGATCCTGCCCAGTTGTTCCTCGGCGCCGGTGCTGCGGTGGGTGCGTGGCGTTGTCGCTGCTGCGCGCGCGTACCAATCCAGTGCGCGTCGATCGTTCCAGGCCTGGTACATCTTCGCGACCTGCAGGGCCGAATCGAACTGGCCGTCAGCGGCTGCGGACAGCGCAGCGCGTTCGGTATCGCTGGGCGGGCGGGTGTTGGGCGTAGTCGCGCAACCGAGCAAGGTGAACAGGGGCAGAGCGTACAGCAGCACGCGGGGCGTGGGACGGGGCATCCAGCAGGTCCGGGCAAGGCGGCCGACGATTATCGCGGAGCGCGCCGGCCCGGCCGCTGAATCGGTTGCCAAAGCAACAGTTGCGCAGCCGCTAAAAGCGGGATACGGTCAGCGCCATGTCCTCGCTCCTGGCCACCGCCGTCAACAATAACAACCGCAATAATCTGCGCGCGAATAATCGTGCGCGGCCACTGCGGGACTGCGACCAGAGCTAGAACAGGCAACACGCTCAGGACACCAGAAAACCCGCATCGGCCGATGCGGGTTTTTTTGTGGCCGGGGCGGGAACACCGAGCGGCTGCAGGTCTTCAAGCCGTTGCTTCCAATGTTTGTCCCCACACAACCCAGGAGCTTTCCCATGTGTTCCATCTTCGGCATTTTTGGCCTGCAATCCGGTGACGACCTGCAGGCGCTGCGTCGGCAGGCGCTTGAACAATCCCAGCGCCAGCGGCACCGCGGCCCGGACTGGAGCGGTGTCTACGTAGACGACGGCGCCATCCTTGTGCATGAGCGTCTGGCCATCGTCGATCCGGCTGGTGGTTCGCAGCCGCTGCTGTCCGACGACGGTCAGCTGGCGCTGGCAGTGAACGGTGAGATCTACAACCACCAGGAGCTGAAGAAGGAACTGACCCAGCCCTATGCCTTCCAGACCGGCTCGGACTGCGAGGTGATCAACGCCCTGTACCGCGAGGACGAGCCGGCGTCCTACTTGAACAGGCTCAACGGTATCTTCGCCTTCGCGTTATGGGACCGCGCCAAGCAGCGCGTGATCATCGCCCGCGACCCGATCGGCGTGGTGCCGCTGTATTGGGGCCACGACAAGCAGGGCCGGCTGTGCGTGGCTTCTGAAATGAAGTCGCTGTCCGACACCTGCGCCGATGTCGCACAGTTCCCGCCCGGCCACTGGTACGACAGCAGCACCGATACGCTGAGCAAGTATTACGAGCGGCCGTGGCGCGATTACGCTGCGGTCGAGGGCGTGGACGTGTCGTTGGTTGAGCTGCGCGAGGCCTTTGAGCGGGCCGTACACCGCCAGCTGATGACCGACGTGCCGTACGGCGTGTTGCTTTCTGGTGGTCTGGATTCGTCGCTGGTCGCTGCAGTTGCCGCACGTTATGCACGTAACCGCATCGAAGACGGTGGCCAGAGTGAGGCCTGGTGGCCGCGTCTGCACAGCTTTGCGATTGGCCTGAAAGGCTCGCCGGATCTGGCCGCCGCCGAAGTGGCTGCTGCCGCGCTGGGCACGGTACATCACGGCTTCGAGTACACCTTCGAAGAAGGCCTGGACGCGGTGCCGGAAGTGATCCGCCACGTAGAGACCTATGACGTCACCACCATCCGTGCCTCAACCCCGATGTTCCTGCTTGCGCGCCGGATCAAGGCGATGGGTGTGAAGATGGTGTTGTCCGGCGAAGGCAGCGACGAGATCTTCGGCGGCTATCTGTACTTCCACAAGGCGCCGAACGCACTGGAATTCCACGAAGAGCTGGTGCGCAAGCTCGATGCACTGAACAACTACGACTGCCTGCGCGCGAACAAGTCGATGATGGCCTGGGGCGTGGAGCCGCGCGTGCCGTTCCTGGACCGCGAGTTCCTCGACGTGGCGATGAAGATGGATGCACGCCACAAGATGGTCGACAAGGCCAGCGGCCGCATCGAGAAGGCGGTGTTGCGTGAAGCCTTCGAAGGCTATCTGCCCAAGGAAATCCTGTGGCGGCAGAAGGAGCAGTTCAGCGACGGCGTCGGCTACGGCTGGATCGACGGTCTGAAAGCGCATGCCGAAGCCCAGGTCAGCGACCGCGTGCTGGCCGCCGCCGACAAGCGCTTCCCGCACAACCCGCCGCAGACCAAGGAGGCGTACTACTACCGCCACGTGTTCGAGCAGTTCTTCCCAAGCCATGCGGCATCGGAAACGGTTCCGGGCGGCAAGTCGATTGCCTGCTCGTCACCGGCGGCGATTGCCTGGGATGCCAGCTTCGCCAGCATGGCCGATCCGTCCGGCCGTGCCGTGGCCGGTGTGCACGAGCAGGCCTTGGCGGGCTGAGTGACGGCGCACGGCCCGCAATGGTACGGGTCGTGCGTTTGCAGCTGCCTTGGTGCACCCGTGGGCCGTATCATCGCCGGCTTACGCAAGGGAAGATCATGGACGCAGGAACGCATCGCCCCGGCTCGCGGGTGCATTGGGGCTGGCTCTACCTGGTTTGGGCCGCGCTGCCGCTGCTGGCGGCGCTGCTATTGGCCCGCTACGCCGGGATGGATGTGCCGGCGCCGGTGCACCAGGCGGCCAAGGCCGGCTCGGCGGCACTGCATTCGAGTTCTCCCTTGGGTCTGTTCCTGCTGCAGTTGCTGGTACTGCTGCTGGTGGCCAAAGGGGCTGGACGGATGTTGCGCTGGTTTGGCCAGCCGGCCGTGATTGGTGAGATGGCCGCCGGCTTGATGATGGGGCCGCTGCTGTTTGGCAGTGTATTCCCGCAGCTGCAGGCCGCACTGTTTCCGGCCAGTTCACTGGGCCCGCTTGGTCTGGTCAGTCAGCTCGGTGTGCTGATGTTCCTGTTGGTTGCCGGCGCCGAGCTTGATCTGGGGCGGTTGCAAGGGCGGCGACGCTTTGCCATTGCGGTCAGTCACGCCGGTATTGCGGTGCCATTTCTGTGTGGCGTGTTGCTCGCAATCTGGTTGTTTCCGGCGCACGGCCCGGCCGGCGTAGGCTTCACTTCGTTTGCGCTGTTTATCGGTATCTCGCTGAGCATCACTGCATTCCCGGTGCTGCTGCGCATTCTTGCCGATCGCGACATGACCCACAGTCCCTTGGGGCAGACCGCGATTGCCTGCGCAGCGCTGGGCGATGCGACGGCCTGGTGCATGCTCGCGTTGATCGTCGCAGCCACCCAGGCGGCCGGCTGGGGCGCAGCAGGTTTCAGTCTGGCCTGTGTGACGGTTTTCATCGGCCTGATGCTTGGTGTGGTGCGGCCTTGGTTCGCACGGCAACAGATTGCCGCCGGGCGCGAAGGCGCGTGGTTGCTGGGCATGCTGTTGCTGACACTGGCCAGTGCCTTGTTGACCGAGTCCTTGGGCATCCACGCACTGTTTGGTGCGTTTGCCGCCGGTGTCGCTGCGAATTCCAATGTGCAGCTGCGCGAGTTGATCATCAACAAGGTCGAACCCTTGGCGGTGACTCTGTTGCTTCCGCTGTTCTTCGCGATGACCGGATTGCGCCTGCGTGCCGATGCCTTGCAGGTCAGCGATCTGTGGCTGTGTCTGCTGGTGATAGCGGTGGCGAGCATCGGCAAGCTGCTTGGCACCTTTGCCGCCGCGCGTAGTGCGGGCATGCCGGCGCACGATTCGCTGCGCTTGGGTGTGTTGATGAACACCCGAGGTTTGATGGAGCTGATCGTGCTCAATCTTGGTTATGAGCTTGGCTTGCTCGGCGACCGCCTGTTCGCGGTGTTGGTGATCATGGCTTTGGTGACGACGGCGATGACCGGACCGCTGCTGAGCTGGAGTGCGCGCGGCAAGGGCAGGGCAGGCTGAGTGTGTTTTAGACGTACTTCGTTGGTGTTGTTCCTCTCAATTCAAAAGGATTTCCGATGCGCGTATTGCCGTTGTTGATGCTGGGGTTGTTGAGCAGTCCATTCGTTGCGGCCGCGAACGAGGTGCCGTTGGAGCGGCATCAACTAGGCAGCTGGGAGACGGATATCGGCTATACCGGCGTGGTGCGCGATGGCGACACGCTGCATGTTTCCGGTGTGCCGTGCAGGGGCGCGGACATGCAGGCTGCGGTACGTGATTGCTACGGCAAACTCACCGAGATCCTGCAGCAGTTTGATGCGGACAGCAGTCAGGTGGTCAAGGAAACGGTGTTCACCACCGATATGGATGGCTTGATCAAGGCTATTCCCGATCGCAAGACCTTCTTCGCCGATGGCAAGTATCCAGCCGCGAGCTGGGTGCAGATCAGTCGCCTGTTCGACGCCGAGGCCAAGCTCGAAGTGGAGTGGACGGTGCGGTTGAAGTAAGGGCGACAGTGACGATAGGCAGATCCGCGGTTTGTGGGAGCGGCGCAAGCCGCGAAGCAGGAACACCATCAGATTGCACACACATTGAGGGTTCCACTAATTCCAGCTTCGCGGCTTACTTCGCTCCCGCAGTTTCAGCGCGGGCTCAAGCTCAAACTGTGCGCGGGCTGACCTGGCAGGAACGGGGTCGGCCGGCCTTCCACCCAGTCGTCGTGGCCTGCGCCCCAGAACGGTGACAGCGGATGGCCGCTCTGGCCGCCGGGCATGTGCACGATGCCATCGGCTTCGTGGCCGGGCGACACCACCATGCGCTCGGAGGCACCGAACTTGGGCCCGACCACGCGTGGCATGTTGTCGTCGCCGGCCAAGGGCTGGGCCGGCATGCACAGCCAGCGCTTGAACAGGCTCGGTAACGCTGCCGAGACGGGGTGGCAGATGGCAGCGGTGTTGCGCTCGCCCCAACTGCGATCGGCTAGATCGGGGCCTTGCTTGGCCAGATCGTTTTCCAGCTGGCGGGCACTGTCGGTCAGCAACGCATCCCAGCTCTTGTGAGGCGGTGGCAGCAGGTGCGGTGGGCGTTCGTTGAGCAAGGGCCACAGCACTCCTTCGAACTGGGCCAGTTTGGGTGCGATGTAGCGCTCGCCCAGTTGCTCCTTGGCTGGTGCCAGCAAGGCGCCTTCCATGTTGTCCATCAGGATGCCGCGGAAACCGCGCGCCATCCGGTAGCTTACCGAATCGGTGGAGGCGCGGCCCTGCCATTGGCGGCTGGCGGCCTCCAGTCGTTTCAGTGCCGGATCATCGCTGTGTTCGATGGTCTGCCGCAGCAGTTTCCACCAGCGTTCCATCAGCACTGCGCGGTCGTCGAGCTGGATCGCCAGCAGGTCACTTTCCTTGAAGCTTTCGTGGGCAAACAGGCCGTCGCGGATCTGCTTTGCGCGTGCGCCGAAGTCATAACCGCCATCGCCAGCCTCGGCCAGTGCCGCGCCATCAAGTACGCGGCCATTGGCCGTCCACAGGCGGTGATCGGGTGGGTCGATCAGCGCTGGTGCCTGATCGGTGCGGATCGGCCACGGCGAGCAGCTGGCCTGAGCCGCTGCGTCGGCATGGCAGCTCGGGTCACGCGCGGGGCGCGCGCCGATCAGGCGCCAAGCGATGCGGCCGCTGCGGTCGGCGACCAACAGATTTTGTGCGGGGATGCCGGAGCGATCGGCCACCGCAAATGCAGAATCCAGATCGGCGGCCTTGGCCATATCGGCAAAATCCAGGCGGACCGCACCGGCTTGCTGGCCAACCCAGCGCAGGGCGAGTAGCTGCCCGTTGGGTTCGTCGTGCAGGATCGGGCCCCAGTCGCTTTCGCGCACCAGCAGCATTTCCGGACTGGCACCGGCGACGGCGATGGCCTCGTTGAAGGTGCGCAATGGGGTATTCGTGGGGAGATGGGTGTAGTCGGCGGTGTCGATGTAGCTGTTGGTGAAGGCCCAGGCCACCCGCGTATTGCTGCCGACGATGACTGCAGGCAGGCCGGGCAGGGTAAAGCCGGTGACATCGACCTTTCCTTCCGGGGCGGTCGGATCGGCATAGCGCAGGCGTGCGCGGAACCAGATGTTCGGCGAGCGCAGGCCCAGGTGCATGTCGTCGGCGATGATGGCGCGGCCGTCTGCGGTCAAGGCGCCCGCTACTGCGAAGTTATTGCTTCCTAAGACCTCAGACTCTACGGCGACCGGCGCAGGTGGCGCGCTACCGGCAACACGCAGGTCCAACGTAGCG
The DNA here is from genome assembly GCF_056760195.1 of Stenotrophomonas sp. STEN020. Classification (NCBI taxonomy): domain Bacteria; kingdom Pseudomonadati; phylum Pseudomonadota; class Gammaproteobacteria; order Lysobacterales; family Lysobacteraceae; genus Stenotrophomonas; species Stenotrophomonas sp. STEN020. Next base: position 2,218 of record NZ_JBRREI010000032.1, on the reverse strand, counting down.
GCGTCCGGCAAGGCGGCATCGCCACGGGGCCCGCCGAACAAGGGCGCATCCCAGCTGCTGCCGTCATGCGCCAGCAGCGCATACAGCGCCGGCGGCACCACGCTGCGGATGCGCGCCATCGCCAGCTCACGGGTATTGGCCGGGTCCTGAAGGTCGGCATACATTGCCAGCCCGGTCAGCACCGAGTCCTCCAGCTCCCATGGTCGCGGTTGCTGGCGCAGCAGCAGATAAGGCCAGGGCCGTACCGGCAAGGCGGCAAGGCCGGCATTGACGCCGTCGCGGTAGGCTTCGATCACGCCGCGCTTGTCGCCCAGGGCCGCGCCCAGGTTCTGCTGGGTATGGGCGCGCAGACGGTGCACGCGCATGCGCTTGTCCAGTGGCAAGGCCTTGGTGCCGAACAGCTCGGACAGCTCGCCGGCCGCTGAGCGCCGCATCAGGTCCATCTCGAAGAAGCGTTCCTGCGCGTGTACATAGCCCAGGGCACGAGCCATGTCGGTCTCGTTGGCGGCCTCGACGGTGAGCACCCCCAGCGCGTCACGCTGGATGCTGACCGGTGCCGACAGCCCCGGCAGGGCCAGTTCCCCGTCCAGCTGCGGCAGGCTGCCGCGCAGCAGCCCCCAGATGACCAGCAGCACTACCAGCAAAAGCCCCAATACAACCCAAAGCGAACGCAGCAGCCAACGCAGCACAGGCCTACCCCCGGTAGCGGTTCTGTCGCGATTGTAGACAGCTTGTGAAGCCGAAAGAGAGGGAATCGCAACTGAAAGTGATTCTGATTAGATCATTGGGTTTTCAGATGGGGCACCCTATGCACCATCGAATCATCAGGAGCACCCCCATGCAGGGTAAAGCCGAAGTCATTGAATGCCTGAAGGAGCTGCTGCGCGGCGAACTGGCTGCGCGCGACCAGTACTTCATCCATTCCCGTCGTTATGAGGATCAGGGCCTGCTGGCGCTGTACGAGCGTATCGGTCACGAGATGGAAGAAGAGACACAACACGCCGATGCGCTGCTGCGTCGCATCCTGTTCCTCGGCGGCAACCCGGACATGCGTCCGCACGGCTTTGAGCCGGGTGTGACCGTGATGGAGATGCTGGAGAAGGATCTGCAGGTGGAATACCAGGTGCGCGCCAATCTGGCCGCCGGTGTGAAGCTGTGCGAAGCGCAGGGTGACTACGTCAGCCGCGACATCCTGCTGCTGCAGCTGCGTGACACCGAAGAAGACCATGCCTGGTGGCTGGAGAAGCAGCTGGGCCTGATCAAGCGTATTGGTCTTGAGCTGTACCAGCTGAGCAAGATGGACGCCAAGGGCACCGCGGCGCATTGATCTGTAGTGCCGACCCATGGTCGGCATCTGTCAGGTCTATCGGTAATGCCCCTGCCGACCATGGGTCGGCACTACGGGCGTTACAGGCGCTGCAGCCTGTAGACGGCGGTGGATAGCGCGCTTACGCCGTCGGCGCGGAAATCCGGCTGCTGATCGAGGATGTCGCGACGCTCCAGCAGGCCCGCTTGCCACGGGCTGGCGAACAAGCGCTGCACCTCGGTTTCTTCCACTGAGAACGGTGGGCCTTGCTTCTCGTCCTGCGGGTACTCCAGGGTGATCAGCACACCTTGGCAACCAACCGGCAACTGCCCGTACAAGGTGTCGCGGTAGTGCTGGCGCAGGTGCGGCGGCAGGGCGATCAGGGCGGCGCGGTCGTAGACACCGGCGACATCCCCCAGCAAGTCCGCATCCAGCGCGAAGGCATCGCCGCAGATGATTTCGATCAGCCCGGCGCTGTAGTGCTCGCCGTATGGGCTGCTGTGGCGCTGCGGAGTGATGCCGGCTTCGGCGAAGAACTGCTCGATCGCCATCGGCGACAGTTCGACGCCAAAGACGCGGTGGCCTTGCGCGGCCAACCAGTGCATGTCCAGGGTCTTGCCGCACAGGGGCACCAGCACGCGGCTGCCTGGCGGAAGCTGCAGTTCGGGCCAGTGCTTCTGCAGCAGTGGCATGACCTCGTTGCGATGGAAGCCGATTTGACCGTTCTGCCAACGTTGCAGCCAGAAGTCGGGTTGCATGGGAGTTCTCCGAGTGCGATTGCGTTGCAGATTACCTTGCTGTTTGTGGGAGCGGGGGGACCCACCCAGGGGAGGGCGAATGTTAGAAATTTCGTTTTTGTGTGGGGGGATGGGTTTGGGTGGGGGGGGTGGGGGGGTGCGGCCCCCCCCCACA
>NZ_JBRREI010000031.1:0-60100 GCF_056760195.1 Stenotrophomonas sp. STEN020 | reverse complement strand
ACCGATGCCAGGAACAGATGGAGCTGCTATCCGGAGCCGACCGGTGACCTGCCGATGTTGCTACCGAAAGAAGAAGGGCCAGCCAACCCAGAACACCGCCGCCTAACTCTAAGTAGACCGCCCAAAAGCGGTGTAAATCCAAGTATGCCCAATTCAATGTCGCTTTTGAATCGAAACTTAGTTATTAATAAACAAGGGCTTGCGGAATTTTTGCGTGGGTTGCCAAGGCCTTGCGGCCGAGTTTAGTGCCGGTCCTGCCCGGTGATATCGAATACACCCCTTTCCCGGCGAGCGTATTGGCGCTTGGAATGCCGTGATCGCGATGATGCTTCCATCGGTCCATCCAGGCCGCGTGACGAATCCGGAGTTGACCAAGTACTCCGCCACGCTTGCTCAAGCCCTCACTCCACTTCCCGCACACGCGCCAACTCCGCCGCATTCCGCAGCGCCTGCAGAAACCGCGCTAGCGGCGCGCTTTGCGGTTCGCCATCGCGGGTGTAGACCATCACCGGTCTTTGCCATGCGAACCCGGGTGCATCCAGCTTCACCCAATGTCCGGCAAGCAACTCGGCTTGCGCCAAACGGCTGGGCAACAAGGTGAGATAGCCGCCATCGCGGATCATGGCGCGCATGAATTCCGGTGAGCCGCTTTCCATGGTGTTGAGCGGTGGTTCCAGGCCGGCTTCATGGAAGCGCTGCCGGAATGCGCTTTCCACTGCGCCGAGTCGACGACCGAATATCCATGCCTGCTCCAGCAGCTGTACTGGGGTGATATCGCGCTGCCGTGCCAGCGGGTGGCGCACGCTGGCGAGCACGCGGTATTCGTCATGCATCAGCAATTCGCTTTTGATGCGAGGGTCGGGGTCGCCGTCACCAAAGGTGTGAAGGGTGACTACCGCGTCCAGCTCGCGCGCCAGCAGATTGGGCAGCAGTTCGGGCAGTATGCCGCTGCTGACGTGGATGCCGATTCTCGGCCAATGCCGGCGCAGCGCCAGTACCGCCGGTGCGACCAGCGAGCCGGCGGTACTGGGGCCGGTGCCGATGCGTACTTGCCCTTCGGCGCCGGTCTGCAGTTCCTGCAGGCGGTCCTCGAAGCGGCGCACGGCGTCGTGGGCGGGCTGGGCGTGTTCCATCAGCAGGCGGCCGACGTCGGTGAGCCGGGCCTCGCGGCTGCCGCGCTCGAACAGGCGTGCACCCAATTGTTGCTCCAGTGCCTGGATGCCCTTGCTCAGGGCCTGCTGGGTGCGCCCGGTAGCGGTGGCGGCGCGGGTGAAGCTGCCGTGTTCGACCACGGACAGGAAATAGCGGAGCTGGCGGAGATCCATGGCGACATTCGGCTACAACCAATAGTTGTGAATCGTACGCGAATTGGTTGGCGGTTGTGGGGGCAGGGCATCGATAGTCGGCTGACCGCAACCTCCCGGAGGGGAACCATGGCCAGTCGCAACGCCGCCAAACAGTGGGACCAGCAGTACGATCTTGTCATCGCCGGCTTTGGCCTGGCGGCCATGTGCGCCGCCATCGAGGCGCACGATCTGGACCCGAATCTGTCCATCCTCATCCTGGAAAAGGCCAATGAGGCTGAGACCGGTGGCAACAGTCGCGTTGCCGGGCAGTCGCTGCTGATCACCAAGAATGCCAAGGTGCTGGCCGAGTACCAGCGCAAGATGAGCGTGGCCAACCCTATCCCGGAAGACATGCTGGTGCCGTGGTCAGAGGCGATGGAAGCGCTGGAACCATGGATCCAGGAGCGTGCGGCCCAGGCTGGTGCGCAGTTCATCCACGGCACCGGTTTCTCCGAGCGCGACGCGGTGCTGGAGTTTCCAGAGTTTGGTGCGCGTGAGGCCGTGCATTGCACTGCCACCATCCTGCCGATCCCGTCCGGCGTCTATCTGGCTTTCCGCGAGAACATCCGCCTGCGCCCGCGTGTCCAGATCGCATACGAATCGCCGTTGAAGGATCTGGTGCAGGACCCGGATACGCTGGAAGTGTTCGGCGTCATCGCCGAGCAGAACGGTCAGCGGGTAGCGATCCGTGCCAACAAGGGCGTGGTGATGGCGACAGGTGGTTTTGAAGCCAACCTGGACATGCAGCGCAATTACTTCGGTCTTGCCAACCCGGCACCGCTGGGCACGCCGCACAACACCGGCGACGGCATCAAGATCCTGCAGAAGGCCGGTGCGGATCTGTGGCATATGCGCAACCAGGGCCAGTCCGGCGGTATCTGGCCGGGCTTCAAGCCGGAAGGCTTCGTCAATGGCTTCCTGCGCAACTTCTTCTGGCAGAGCTTCAGCTGGATCGAGGTGGATGCGAACACCGAGCGCTTCTACAACGAAACCGCGGAGTTGCAGCTCACCCATTACAAGGAAAAGAAGCACGGTCATTGGGTGGACACCCCGCACTATCGTGCGCAGCCGGTGCACATGATTTTTGACGCCATCACCTGTCAGTACAACAAGCTGGTGGTGGAAGTGATGAGCTGGAACCCGGTGGTGCGTGGCTATAAGTGGTCCGACGACAACTCGGTGGAAGTGGAGAAGGGGTGGATCCAGAAGGCCCATACGCTGGAAGAATTGGCGCTGAAGATCAACCGCGACCCGGCCAAGCTGCGTGCGGAAGTGGAGCGATACAACGCGGCTTGTGCAGTGAAGACTGATGCCGATTTCGGGCGTAACCCGGAGACGCTGTACCCGATCGCGCAGGCGCCGTTCTACGGCATGCGGATTGATCCGGTGATTGTGTGCACGGGTGGTGGCGCGCGCCGCAACATCAAGTCCGAGGTGCTGGACCATGATGGAAAGCACATCCCGCGTTTGTACGAGGCCGGTGAGATGGGCTCGATGTTCTCCGATCTGTACCAGAACGGTTCGTACCTGACCGAAGCGATGATCTCGGGGCGTGCTGCGGGTCGTGAGATCGTCGGTCTTGGCAACTGGGAGGGGTGAGCATGAAGGTTGCTACCCCTGCGATGAAGCTGGATGTGCGCATCAACGGCGTGAAAGCCGAAGATGGTTTGCTGGTGATGGATGGTGTGGCCGGCATGTTGCCGTGCAAGACCAGTCTGACGCCGGCAGAGTTTCGGCAGATGATGAAGTTGGCGCTGAGGCCGAGTGTGTTGGCGCTGCTGTTCAAGAAGTAAGGCGGAAGCGGTTGCTTGAAGCCTTGCTTGAAGCCCCTCTCCCACCGGGAGAGGGGTTGGGGAGAGGGTGAGGTGCAAAGCACCTTGCAGAAGCCAGGAGCCCCCTCATCCGCCCCTTCGGGGCACCTTCTCCCGCAAGCGGGAGAAGGGACAGGTGCAGCAGCCAAAGCAGAAGCCTAAGAAACAGCAAAAGCAACAGCCAAAGCAACAGCCAAAGCAACAGCAACAGCCAAAGCAACAGCCACAGCCAAAGTCACAGCCACAGCCACAGCCACAGCCAAAGCCAAAGCCAAAGCCAAAGCCGGCTTCGCTTCCGTCAGACCATGCTCGGTTGATGAGGGCCTTGAAAGGGAGGGATTGGTAGAGAAAGAACGTAACAACAAAAGCTACATGCGGTTACGTAGCCAGCTAGTGAGCTCAGTTCCGCCAACCAATCCTTTGCAGCTCAACCACCAATCAAATCCAATCGCCGCTGCCACAGCGCATGCATGCCGCGCGCAGCCAAGTCTTCCGGATGGCGTTGCACGCCGATGCCCCAGGAAATCAGCGCCTGGGCATACAGTGCCAGCAGGCGGTCATTGCCAATCAAGTGCACCTGCGACAAACGCGGTGTGTGCTCGAGTACGCCGGAAGAAAGTATCTCGTGTCCGATCAACAGGCCGGACAGGTACGAAGGCAAGGCGTTGCCTTCCAGCTGGTTGAACAGGCCCAGCGTGCGTACGCCAAAAAGGTGATGTAGAAGTCCGCCCTTGTGGCGGCTGCGCTTGAGTCCACTTTCAAATGCCCAGGCGTCGAAGCGGCTGTCGTCTTCGGGCATCAGCTTGCCCAGCAGGCTGTGGTTGCGCATCACTGCGTACAACTCGCCCGTCATCGCCGTGGTCAGGCGGCGTATCTGGCCGTCGGCGATCGACACCCATTTGCTATGGGTGCCGGGCAGGCAGACAACATGATTGCCACGCGGCAGCACTGCCAATAACGCGGCCAGCTGGGTTTCTTCACCGCGCATTACATCGGGTACGGCGTCGCTGTCGGTGTCACTTACACCTGGCACTATCCAGAGCGCGCGCCCAGCCAAGGCGGGTGCCTGCAGCGGCACCAGGGCAGTGGCGAGGTCGTCTATGCCGGCGGGGCAGGGCAGGTAGGGCACCTCCTGCCAACCGCTGCGGCTGCCGACCATGCCGGACAGGATCAACAACGGGTCATCCCAACCGGAAATCTCTTCTGCCAGCACCGCTTCAAACTGCCCGCTGCTTGCCTGCAGGCCGCGTTCGCTGCGGCGGCGCTCGCAGACATGCCCGTTCTCATCCAGGCGGTACAGGCGCAGGCTGCTGGTACCCCAGTCCACGGCGATCATGGCAACTCCACGCGGTCTACGCTTGCCTTCAATTCCGGGTGCTCCCAGACAAAAATGCCTCCCGCGCTTGGCTGTGCGCTCAATGCGGCCGCGTCCAGACCCACGCGGGCGCTACTGATGTAAAGCGCGCCTGGGGCAAGCACGCAGCAGGAGGCGTTCTGGGTGGGGATGTGGATCTCCTGCTCGATGCGGCCATCAGCGGAATAGCAGGTAACCCGGCCCGCGCCCCACTGTGCGTTCCAGACCCGGCCTTGGGCGTCGACCACGGCGCCGTCGGGTTCGATGCCGGGTTCGCTGATGCTGGCAAATGCCTGCAGATCTTCGACCTGTGCGCTGTGCGGGTCATAGCGACCAGTGATGATGTTGGCCTGCGGAGAGTCGCAGAAATAGATGCGCTCGCCGTCGGTGCTGAAGCAGATCGCGTTTGGAATCGCGGCAGGTGGCAAGGGCAAGAGACGCAGGCCCTTGCCGTTGCTCCATTGGTAAAAGCTGCCGCCGCGGCGTCCATCGGCGTAGTCGCTCTTGGTGCCGAACACGAAGTTGCCGTGGCGGTCGGCGCGACCATCATTGATGCGGGTATTGCGATTGTCGGCTTCCACCAGGCTCAGCAGCTGCAAGTCGAGCTCGCTGTCCTGCAGCTGCGCTTCCGGGTCGGCAACATACAAGCCGTTGGCCAGGCCGAGCAGCAGGCGGCCGTCGCTTGCCAATGCCAGGCAGCCCAGCGGCTCATGCAGCTGCCAATATTGGCTGCGGCTGCAGGCCGGATCGTAACGCCACAGGCGCGCAGCGAGGATGTCGGTCCAATACAGTACATTGCGGCGGTCACACCAGAGGATGCCTTCGCCCAGCTCGCAACGGCTGTCCACCAACAACCGTGCTTCTGCCACGGCTAGCTCCAAGCTCTGTGCACTCACCACTCGGCCACGCTGCCATCGCTGTGGCGCCATAGCGGGTTGCGCCAGCGCGGTGGATGTTTGTTGGCTTCGATCAGGCGCGCTTCATCGATCTCCACGCCAAGTCCCGGTTTGGGTAGCGCGGCGATGCAGCCGTCTGCATCACAGGCGAAGTCGTCCTTGTTGATGACGTAGTCCAGCAGGTCGGCGCCTTCGTTGTAATGGATGCCGATGCTTTGTTCCTGCAGCACGGCGTTGTGGGCGACGAAGTCCAGCTGCAGGCAGGCAGCCAGTGCGACCGGACCGAGCGGGCAATGTGGTGCCAAGGCGACGTCATGTGCTTCGGCCATGGCGGCGATCTTGTGGCATTCGCTGATGCCGCCTGCGTGCGACAAGTCCGGCTGCAGAATAGCCAGGCCGCCGGCAGCCAGCACCGGCTTGAACTCGGTGCGCGAGTACATGCGCTCGCCAGCGGCCAGCGGAATGCTGCTGATCTGCGACAACGGGCGGTAGTACTCCCACTGTTCCGGCAGCACCGGTTCCTCGACGAACAACGGACGGTATGGTGCCAGTTCCTTCAGCAGCACCCGCGCCATTGGTGCACTCACCCGACCATGGAAGTCGATGCCGAAATCCACGCTGTTGCCGAGTGCGTCGCGGATGGTGGCGACTTTCTCGATGGCAGTGTCTACGGCGCGCGGGCTGTCGATCATTTTCAGTTCCTCGGTGCCGTTGAACTTGAAGGTGTCGTAGCCCAGTGACTTGTAGTGCTGCATCTGGTTGACGATATCGGCCGGACGGTCACCACCCACCCAGCGGTAGGTTTTCATGCGGTCACGCACCAAGCCACCGAGCAGTTGGTAGACCGGTACGCCCAGCGCCTTGCCCTTGATATCCCATAGCGCCTGGTCGATGCCGGCGATGGCACTCATCAGGATCGCGCCGCCGCGGTAGAAGCCGCCGCGGTACAGCACTTGCCACAGGTCGTTGATGCGCGCCGGATCTTTGCCGATCAGGTAGTCGCCGAGCTCATGCACGGCCGCTTCCACGGTGGCGGCACGGCCTTCGATCACCGGCTCGCCCCAGCCAGTGATGCCTTCGTCAGTTTCGATCTTGAGGAACAGCCAGCGCGGCGCAGCCTGGTAGGTGGTCAGACGCACGATCTTCATGCCGAGTAGTCCAGATAGGCCTTGCGGAAGGCACGTGCGTTGTCGCGCGTTGCCTGCACCGGTTGGCCGGGTTGATAAAGGTCACCGCCGGTGCCCGCACCCTGACAACCAGCGGAAAGATAGCTGGCCAAGGTGCTGGGGGAGACGCCACCGACGGCGAAAAGGGGAACCGGCGGCAGCACGCTGCGCAGGGCCCGTATCAGTGCTGGGCCGTGAATGGATGCGGGGAACAACTTCAGCATCTGCGCACCTGCACGCAGGGCCTGGAACGCTTCGCTGGCGGTGGCGAACCCGGCCGCTACCAGCAGCCCTTCGGCAACCGCGCGTTGGATCAGCTGCGGGTCGGTATTGGGGGTGACCATCAGCCTGCCGCCGGCACGCAGCAGCGCGTCGATATGTTCGGGCTGCACCACCGTGCCGGCGCCGATGCAGGCGTGCTGGCCGTGGCGCTGCACGCTGCGCTGCACGCTCTGCTCCCAGCCCGGCGAGTTGCTGGGGATCTCGATCGCGTCGAAACCTTCCTCGACCAGCGCATCGACATGCGCGTCCACCTCGCTTGGCGTGATGCCGCGCAGGATGGCGATCAGGGGCAGCTTGAAGGGCAGGGCAGTCATGTCAGTCGTGGTAAACCTGTGAGCGGCCGCCATCGATCAGGATGTCGGTGGCGTTGATGAAGCGCGCTTCGTCGCTGGCCAGGAACAGCGCGGTATACGCCACTTCTTCCGGCCTGCCGATGCGCCGCGGTGGCAGCAGTGCGGTCTGGCGTTCACGGGCACCGGGCTCGCGCTCGAACCAGGCCTCGATGCGCGGCACCAGGATCAGGCCCGGCGAAATTGAGTTCACGCGGATGCCGTGCGCGGCGTATTCGATGCCGAGCGAGCGGGTCATGCCGATCAATGCGTGCTTGGCCACCGGGTACGGGAATGCACCGGGGATGATCTTGTGGCCGTGCACCGAAGCAATGTTGACGATGGCACCGGCCTGTTGCGCGACCATGCCGGGCAGCACCGCCTTGCATAGCTGCCAGGCGCCCTCCAGGTTCAGTGCGAAGCAGCGATGCCACTGCGCGTCATCCAATGCCAGCGGATCAGAGAACACATCGGCGCCGGCATTGTTGACCAGCACATCGATGCGGCCATGTCGATTGAAGGTGGCCTCGATCAGACCGCGCATCGCCGCGGCATCGGTGATGTCGCCCTGCAGCAGCTCAAAGCCGTCGGCGGCGCCGGGGGCCAGGTCGATACCGACCACCTGCGCGCCTTCGTTGACGAACAGGCGCGCGATGGCCGCGCCAATGCCGCTGGCAGCACCGGTCACCACCGCCACCTTGCCGGTCAGGCGCCCACTCATCGCTGGCCTCCCGCTTGGCAAACGCAGTACCTGCCCGCGCTGCTGGCGCCGGCTGATCGTGAAACCTTCATCCCTTTCTCCCTGAAGCCTGCTGTCGGTACTGGCCGCGCCGGCCCGACGGGGCGGCAGCGTTGCTGACGGAAGCGTGGCATAGCCTTGCCTGAGAACCTATGTGCGACAAATGAAATTTTTGTCGTAATGTATTCGCTGGGCGAATAGCTACTCAGTCGAGGGGATCGGCACGCATGGTTCAACCCACCACCGGCTGGTTCAATGCCACCCGTCTGAAGACCCGGCATCTATTGCTGTTGCTGCATCTCTACGAGCAGCGCTCGGTGCTGCGCGCGGCCGAGGCGGCCAATATGACCCAGCCGGCGGCATCCAAGTTGCTGGCCGAAATGGAAGATTTGCTGGGCGTACCGCTGTTTGAGCGGCATGCGCGCGGGGTCGAGCCGACCTGGTACGGCCAAGTGCTGATCCGCCGCGCACGCTCGGCATTGTCGGAAATCGGCCGGGCCCAGGACGAGATCGCCGCGCTGCGCAGCGGACGCACCGGTCAGGCTGCGATCGGCACCGTGGTCAACCCCGGCACCAACCTGGTGCCGCAGGCGGTGGCCGCGCTCAAGCGCGATTTCCCCGACATCCTGATCCGGATCGAGATGGACTACAGCCGGCCGCTGGTGGCCAAGCTGCTGGATGGTCAGCTCGACATCGTGGTCGGCCGCATCATGGGTGCCGAGGGCAGCAGCGAGCTGGAGTTCGAGCCGCTGGCGGACGAGCCGCACTCGGTGATCGTCCGCGCCGGCCACCCGTTGGCCGCGCGCAAGCGTGTCGGTTACGGCGATCTTGTCGAGTACGGCTGGATCATGCCGCCAGATGGCAGCGTGCTGCGCTCGCGGCTGGACGCGGTGTTCCTGGAGCACGGTCTGGTGCCGCCGCAGAACATCGTCGAGACCACCTCACTGCCGGTCACCATCCATCTGCTGCGGCACAGCGACATGTTGACCGCGCTGCCGGCCGAGTCGGTCGCGCCCTACCTGCAGACTGGGCAGATGTTGGTCTTGCCGATCGCGCTGGACGTGCGCATGGAGTTCTTCGGCATCATCCGCCGCCGTGACCAGCTGCTCTCCCCCGGCGCCGAGCGCGTGCTTGAGGCGCTGCGCCTGACCGCGCGGCGCTTGTATCCGCCGGTCGCCTGAATCGGGGTATTCACTTCCGATATACATCCTGCGCATTTTTTCATTGGTCGGGAATGTATGCCCGCGCCTATGCTCGCCGCCGTGGTGGTCAATGACCATCGGTATCAGGGTCGGTGGTCGCGGGCACAGGGGATGCAGGCGAAGCCATCGGCAACGAAGGATGTGAAGAGCGGTTAGTCGAGTGCCTTGCCACTGCGGGGTGCGTTAGTACGCGGTTTTCAATCTGCTTCACCTGGTGCCAAAGGCGCAATGACGTCGGTGCTGGGAAAAATCAAATCGTCGCCATGTGTCCTGGGAGGGAACACTCATGTCAACGTTCCAGCGCCGCCTTACGGTGGCCAATAGTGCGCGCCGTCGTGCGTGTACCGGTCTGCAACCCACTGTGCTTGCCCTGAGTGTCGCGCTGCTGTTGTCTGCAGCTGCACAGGCCCAGGACGCGGCGCCCGCCAAAGCCACCGAGCTCGACAAGGTCCAGGTCACCGGCACCCGTGGCAGCCTGACCAAAGCGCAGGTGATCAAGGAAACCAGCGACCAGATCGTCGATTCGATCGTTGCCGAAGACATCGGCAAGCTGCCCGACAACAACGTTGCTGAAGCCCTGCAGCGCATCAGCGGCGTGCAGATCACCCGCAACAAAGGCGAAGGCAGCGACATCATGGTGCGCGGCCTCACCCAGGTGCGCAGCGAGCTCAATGGCCGTGACATCTTCACCGCCAACAGCGGCCGTGCGCTGAGCTGGGAAGACGTGCCGGCCGAACTGCTGGGCGGCGTGGATGTCTACAAGAACCCCAGTGCCGAGTTGATCGAAGGCGGCCTCGGTGGCCTGGTCAACCTGCGCACGCGCATGCCGTTCGATCAGGATGGCATGAAGCTCTCGGGCAGCTTCACCGTCAACAAGTGGGACCTGCGCGATTCGGTGCAGCCCTCGGCCTCGTTCCTGTTCTCCAACCGCTGGAACACCAATGCCGGCGAATTCGGCCTGCTGTTCAACATCGCCCACCAGGAAGGCCAGTACCGCGAAGACCGCATCAACATGGGCAGCTACCTGGCCTATGACGATGTGCCTGGCTACGAAGGCAAGGAAGTGGTGGTACCCAGCGAAGTCGGCATGTACAGCCACTTCGGTGACCGCGAGCGCGATGGCCAGTACATAGCGCTGCAGTGGAAGCCCAACGACGATATCGAGCTGTACGCCACCGGCCTGCGTTCGGACTACAAGTTCCGCAACCGCGAATACAGCGTGCGCGTGGGCAACCTCAACAACAACACCCAGGATCTGGTGAACGGGTCCAACAAGGGGTGGGGTTTCGTTTCACCGAGCATTCCCGGCTATGAGAATTTCAACGACCCGTTTGGCTTCGATGGCAACGGCGAGTTCGAGTACGGCACCTTCAACAATGCGCTGGTGACCACCACCTCGCGCATGGACTGGCGCAACTCGGTCACCACCGATCTTGCATTGGGCGGCAAGTGGCAGGTCAATGACAACCTGCACCTGTCCACCGACTTCCAGTACATCGATGCCACCACCGAGAGCGTCAACTATTGGGTTGACTTGCTGGCCGGCCAGGTGGATCCGGATGACTGGCGTGGCTGGGCCAATCTGTACGGCGTGCCGCCGGTGAAGGTCGACATGACCGGCAAGTACCCGACCGTGACCGTGCTGGATCGCGCCACAGGCAAGCCAATCAACGGATACATGAGCGATATCAGCAACTACGGTGGCTGGTACTCGCACCTGGACAAGCGCGACAACAACGACGCCGACCAGTTCTCCTGGCGCGCCGACCTGCGCTGGGATTTCCTCGACAGCGATCTGCTCAACGACCTGCGTATGGGCGTGCGTTACACCGACCGCTCGGCCATCACCCGCAGCTCGGGTTGGAACTGGCAGAAAATCGCTCCGGCCGGCACCGACAATGCCTGGGGCAGCTTCTCGGCGGCACCGTTCAAGGACTATCCGGACGCCTGCTATCGCTTGTTCCCGTTCAACGATCACTTCCGCGGCGACAGCGGCCTGCCGACCGGCTACGTGGCCTGTGACCAGATGGTTGCTGATTACGAAAACACCGTGCGCATGTTCGGCCACGATCCGGTTGCCTACAACCCGACCACCGACATCCGCGACTACACCGAGAACACCTATGCCGCATACGCGATGTTGCGCATGGGTCAGGACGACGCGCGCTTCCGCTGGGATGCCAACGTCGGTGTTCGCCTGGTGCGCACCGAGACTTCGGTCAAGGGTTACGAGCTGGCACAGAACTCGCCGTCGAACGAGGTGGCGAAGATCAACGTGACCAACTCCTACAACGACGTGTTGCCGAGTTTGAACTTCCGCATGTTCCTGACCGACAGCCTGCAGTGGCGCATTGCCGCCTCGCGTGCGATGTCGCGCCCGGACTTCGATCTGCTCGATCCCTACGTCTACCTCAACGACACCTTCTTCGACTTCAATACCGGTGGCGTGTCCTATGCAAGCCGTGGCAATCCTTATCTGAAGCCGATGTATTCCAACCAGTTCGATACCTCGCTGGAATGGTATTTCGGCCAGGGCTCGATGCTGTACGGCACCGCCTTCTACAAGAAGGTGAAGGGTTTCTACTACTACGACACCATCGCGGCCAACTATTACGACGCCAACTTCGATGTTCCGTTGGAGGGCTCGACCACCGGCGAAACCCGCGCCTGCGTCAGCGCTGAATGCGTGCGTGAGTTCCAGCTGCAGACGCGTTCCAACGGCAAGGACGGCAAGATCAAGGGCCTGGAGCTTGGCTACCGGCAGTTCTTCACCTTCCTGCCGGGCGCGCTTGATGGCCTGGGCTTTGAAGCCAACTACACCTACGTGGACAGCAAGGCACCGGCACCGGACGCTGCCGGCACAGATGGCGTGGAGATCTCCTACCTGCCGTTGGAAGGCCTGTCCAAGAACAGCTACAACGTGGTGCTGATGTACGAAAAGTCCCGCGTCTCGTTCCGCGCCGCCTACAACTGGCGTGATACCTGGCTGGTCACCACGCGTCCGCCGAATGCCGGCCACGTGCCGCAGTACCACGACGCCACCGGCCAGCTCGATGCTTCGCTGCGCATCAACCTCAACGAGATCTGGTCGCTGACGCTCGACGGCACCAATCTTCTCGATGAGGTGCGTTCGGACTACTACGGCAGCAGCAGCCGCCCGAATGGCTGGTACGTCAACGATCGCCGTTACGGCATGAGCATCCGGGCCAACCTGGATCTGTAAACGCGGCTTGTGTAGATGGAGGTGCGGTATGGCAGGTATCAGGCGCTTAACCACAGGTGGCAGGCAGCGGCAGGCGGCCACCAGCAGCGCAGGATATCTGCGGCGATGGTTGGCGGCAGCGGCACTGCTGCTGCCAACCCTGCTCTGCGTGCCGGCCGCACAGGCCGGCGCTGAGCCGGACTATCAGTGGCACAACGTCGCCATCGGCGGCGGTGGCTTCGTCACCGGGCTGGTATTCCACCCGCAACAACAGGGCCTGCAGTACGCGCGCACCGACATCGGTGGCGCGTACCGCTGGGAGCCAGCGCAGCAGCGTTGGCAGCCCTTGCTGGACTGGATGGACGCCAGCGACCAGGGGCGCTTCGGCGTGGAAAGCATGGCCGTCGATCCGGCCGACCCCGACCGTCTGTACATGGCGGTGGGAACCTATTTGCACGAGCGTGGCAGCAACGGCGTGATCCTGCGTTCGAACGACCGCGGGCAGAGTTTCCAGCGCACCGAACTGCCGTTCAAGATGGGCGGCAACGAGCTGGGCCGCGCCAATGGCGAGCGCCTGGCGGTGGACCCCAACGATGGCAAAGTGCTGCTGTTCGGTACCCGCGGCAACGGCGTGTGGCGCAGTGCCGACGGCGGCATCAGCTGGAGCGAGTTGAAGTCGTTCCCGGCAATCGCCAAATCCAGCGCAGCAACCGCGCAAAGCTGGGGCGGTGCGCAGGCCATCGGCGTGGCCTTCATCAATTTCGAACCCGACAGCAAGGGCGGCGACGGTGCATCGCGCACGGTGTACGCCGGCGTCTCGACCCAGCAGACCGCGCTGTACCGCTCCGACGATGCCGGCAGCAGCTGGCAGGCAGTGCCGGGCCAGCCCTCTGGCTTGCGCCCCAACCACATGGTGCGTGACAGTCTGGGCCGCTGGTTGCTGAGCTACGGCGACCAGCCCGGCCCCAACACCATGAACAACGGTGCGCTGTGGCGCTTTGATCCGCGCGACGGTGCATGGACCGACATCACCCCGGTGCCGCAGTCCACTGACCTGCAGGGCGATGGCTTCGGCTGGGGCGCGGTGGCGGTGGACCCGCAGGACCCGCAACGCATCGTCGCCAGCACCTTCAACCGCTTCGCGCCGCATGACGACATTTTCCGCAGCGTCGATGGCGGCCGCAGTTGGACCGCGCTGTCCACGCGCGCAGACTTCGACCATTCCCATGCACCGTGGACCGGGGAAGCGCGGCCGCATTGGATCGGCGTGCTGGCCATCGATCCGCATGATCCCGGCCACCTGCAGTTCGTCACCGGCTACGGCATCTGGGATACGCGCGACCTGCGCAGCTTCGACGAAGGCAAACGCCTGACCTGGCGCTTCCCGCTGGCCGGCTTCGAGGAGACCGTTCCGCTGGCGCTGGTCAGCCCGCCGCAGGGCGCGCACCTGGTCAGTGGCCTGGGTGATATTGATGGTTTCGTGCATGACGATCTTGATACGCCGCAGCAGCGGTTTGCCGGCGTGCGCTTCTCCAATACCGAGAGCCTGGCTTATGCGGGGCAAGCTCCGCAGCTGATGGTACGCACCGGTTACTTCCACGATCGGCCTGAAGGCGCAGTGCGCGCAGCCTGGTCAAAGGATGGCGGACACAACTGGACGCCGTTCGCACACGAGCCACCGGACGGCGAAGGCGCAGGTCGCATCACCCTGGCTGCCGATGGCAAGCGGGTGATCTGGCAGCCGCGTAATGGCAGCCACTGGCTCAGTGCCGACTTCGGCGGCCGCTGGCAGGCGGTGAAAGGCCTGCCGAAGAATGCGGTGGTGGAAGCGGACAAGCTGGAGGCCGGCGTGTACTACGGCTTCGATCCGGTCAGTGGCGCGCTGTATGTCAGTGGCGACGGCGGCGTGGAATTCCGTCAAGCCGAAGCCGGCGTTGGCGCGGTGGGTGACTGGTTTCGTGCCGAGATCCGCCCGAATCCCTGGCAGGCCGGTGAGGCCTGGATCGCCGCCGGTTGGCGTGGCCTGTTGCACTGGTCGCCGGGCAAGCTGCGCCGTGTGGAAGGCTTGGACAACGTGTTTTCGGTCGGGCTGGGCAAGCCGCTCAAGGACGGTGACACGCCGGTGCTGTTCGTATTCGGTGAGATGGCCGGCAAGCGTGGCCTCTACCGTTCCGACAACGCTGGCCGGCGCTGGACCCGCATCGACAACGACGCGCAGCGCTTTGGCGGCATGATCCGTCACGTCACCGGCGATACGCGCATTCCCGGCCGTGTCTATTTCGGCACCGAAGGCCGTGGCATCTGGTACGGAGAATCGAAGTGAAGCAGTGGTTCGCAGTGATGGGCCTGGCAGCGCTTGCCAGCAGTGCACACGCAGTTGAGCTGCCGCGCGTGTTCGCCGACGGCATGGTGCTGCAACGTGACCAGCCACTGCCGGTATGGGGCAAAGCTGCGCCCGGTGCACAGGTGCGCATCGATTTCGCTGGCAGGCAGGTGACGGTGAAGGCCGCTGCAGACGGCAACTGGCGCGCGCAGTTGGCCGCACTGCCGGCTGGCGGCCCGTATGTGCTGAGCATCGACGACAAGGCTGCACCAAAGCAGGTGAGTGACGTCTACGTCGGTGAAGTATGGTTGGCCTCGGGCCAGTCCAACATGGAATGGCCACTGGCCCAGACCGATGGCGCCGAGGCGGCGATTGCCGCAGCCAATGATCCGCTGATCCGCCATTTCAAGATTCCCAAGTCGTGGGCCGGCGCACCACAGTGGCAGCTCAATGGCGGCGACTGGCGGCAGGCAAACCCGCGCACTGCCGGCGACTTCTCGGCAGTGGCGTATTACTTTGCACAGCAGCTGCATGCCCGCACCGGTGTTGCGGTCGGCATCATCGACAGCACCTGGGGCGGCAGCACCATCGAAGCCTGGAGTGATGCAGCAACGCAGGGCCTGGACAGCGCCGCGCTGGCCGCGCAGGCGGCTGCACTGCTCGACGCCGATACCAAGGCATCGCAGGTAACCCATGCCAACCTCGCACGCTGGCCGCAGCTGCCGGCCGATGCCAGCCACTGGCATGAGGCCGATGTCGATGTGGCGCAGTGGACCACCATCACTGTTCCCGGCCTGTGGGAAGGCCAGGGTTGGAATGGCATGGACGGCGTTGCCTGGTACCGCGCCAGCTTCCGCCTCAGTGCCGATGAAGCCGCCAAGGGGGTGACCCTGGGCGTTGGCCGCATCGACGATAGCGACACCACCTGGGTCAACGGCCGGCAGGTCGGCGAAACCAAGCTGCAGTACAACCTGGCACGCCGCTACAGCGTGCCCGCATCCGCATTGCACGCCGGGCTCAACCATGTCGCCGTGCGCGTGCAGGATTTCGGTGGCGGTGGAGGCATCCACGGCGAAGCCAGCGAAGTGTTCGTGCAGCCGCAGGGAGCGGCTGCGCGTGCACTGGATGGCTGGAGCTTCCGTGTCGAGAGCGCACAGGTCGCGTTGGTGGACGACAAGAATCAGCATCCAACTCTGCTGTACAACGCGATGATCCATCCGCTGCAGGATTACGGCGTGCGTGGCGTGCTCTGGTACCAAGGCGAATCCAACGCCAACACCATGCCGCAGGCGCAGAAGTACCGGCAGCAGTTCCCGACATTGATCACGCAATGGCGCGCACAGTGGAATGCCCCTGCGCTGCCGTTCCTGTGGGTGCAGCTGGCGCCGTTCTCGTCCGGTGTGGACCAACGCGATGCCGATGATGTAGCGATTGAAAGCCCATGGGCGCTGCTGCGTGAATCGCAGAGCGCGACGCTGGCACTGCCGGCCACCGCGCAAGTGGTGATCACCGACGTCGGTGATGTGCAGGACATCCATCCGCGCAACAAGCGCACCGTCGGCGATCGTCTGGCGCTCGCTGCAGGAAGGCTGGTGTATGGCGACAACGCGATGATCGCGTCAGGCCCGAGCTACGTCGGCCATGAACTGCAGGGCTGCAGCGTAGTGCTGCGTTTCGATGCGGGCGCTGCGCCGTTGCGGGCAGGCGCGGGCGGTGAACTGAAGGGCTTTGAAGTTGCAGGCAGAGATGGGTATTTCCATCGCGCGCAGGCACGCATCGATGGCAACCGGGTGATCCTGCAGAGCAATGCAGTGAAGGCGCCGGTGGCCGCACGTTACGGCTGGAGTGATACCGCGCAGGCCGCGAATCTGACGGGTGCCACCGGCTTGCCGGCGTCGCCTTTCCGCACCGGGCCATGACCGTGCGGACTACCTGCATGAAGCAAAAGGAAACGACCATGAAGCTGACTTCCCGACGTTCCGCGCCGGTCACCGGTGGCCTGCTCGCAACCGCGATGGCATTGCTGTTGGCTGCATGTGGCAGCGCCAACCTGGACGCACCCGCAGCGCAAGGTGGCGAAGCCAAGGCTGCAGCCGCGACCTCGGCCGCTGCAGCGGACCTGCCGCGCGTGGTCACCGAGAATGGTCGCCATGCCTTGTTCGTCGATGGCAAGCCGTTTCTGATCCTTGGCGCGCAGGTCAACAACTCCAGCAACTACCCGCAGGCGCTGGACGACGTATGGCCGGCCATCGACATCGTCAAGCCGAACACGGTGATGGTGCCGGTAGGCTGGGAGCAGGTGGAAGCCAAGGAGGGCGAGTTCGATTTCGCCTTCGTCGATACCCTGCTGGAGCAGGCCCGCGAAAAGAAAGTGCGGTTGATCCTGCTGTGGTTCGCCACCTGGAAGAACAACGGCCCGAACTACGCGCCGGAGTGGGTGAAGCTGGACAACCAGCGCTTCCCGCGCGTGATCACCGCCGATGGCCGCACCCTCAACTCGTTGTCGCCGCATGCACCGGCAACCCTGGAGGCCGACCGCAAGGCCTTCGTGCAGCTGATGCGTCACCTGAAGGCGAAGGACCCGCAGCACACCGTGATCATGGTGCAGCCGCAGAACGAGCCGGGCACCTATGGCAGCGTGCGTGATTTCTCGCCGCTTGCGCAGAAGGACTTCGATGCGGCCGTGCCCGAGGTCTTGCTGAAGAAGCTGGGCAAGCAGCCGGGGACGTGGCGTGACGTGTTCGGTGCCGATGCTGACGAGTTCTTCCATGCCTGGCATATCGCCCACTACATCGACCAGGTCGCTGCCGCCGGCAAGGCCGAGTACAAGCTGCCGATGCTGGTCAATGCAGCTTTGCGCGGCCCGTTCAATCCGGGCCAGCCCGGGCAGTACGCCAGCGGTGGCCCCACCGACAACGTGCTGGACGTGTACAAGGCAGCAGCGCCGAACATCGACCTGTTGGCGCCGGACATCTACATGCCCGAGTACACGATGTACACCACGGTGCTGGAGCGCTATTCGCGCGCCGACAATCCGCTGTTCGTCGCCGAGACCGGCAACCGCGAGGAGTACGCGCGTTACTTCTTCTCCGCGTTGGGTCACCAGGCCATCGGCTGGTCGCCGTTCGGCATCGACTACTCCAAGTACTCCAACTATCCACTCGGCGCACGGGCCATGAACCCGGAGACCCTGGAGCCGTTCGCGTTGAACTATCGGCTGGTGGCGCCGGCTGCCGGGGTGATCGCCAAGGCCAGTTTCGAGGGCAAGGTGCGCGCCACCGCCGAGCAGCCAGGGCAGGCCGTGCAGACCCTGAAGATCGACGACAAGTGGAACGCGGTGATCACCTATGGCGTGCCGCAGTTCTGGTTCCAGGGTGAGCCGCCGGGCAACCCCGAGCCGATTGGCCGGGCGCTGGTGGTGCAGTTGGCTGCGGATGAATTCCTGGTCACCGGTGCGCACGCGCGCATCAGCCTGGTGGCGGCCGATCCGGCGGTGGCCGAGCGGCAGATCTATCACTCGGTGGATGAAGGCACCTATGTCGACGGCGAGTGGAAGTTCCGCCGCCGCTGGAACGGTGACCAGACCGATTACGGCCTCAATTTCTCCAGCGCACCGCAGTTGCTGCGGGTGAAGCTGGCCACGTACTGAGCAGTCGCATACAGCAAGGCGCCAGCCAGGCGCCCCAACGGAGGGAGATCCAATGATGTTGCAGAACAAGCACGCGCGGCTGCGCACCAGCCTGCTGGCACTGGCCGTGGCCGCCGCGATGGCGCCGCTGGCCGCATCGGCACAGACCGTGGAGCGCCAGGCCGATGGTGTGATCGTGCGCCCGGCCAATGCCAAGGCCGCCGATGTGCGCCTGCAGTTGGTGGACGACCGCATCGTGCGCGTCAGTGCGGACGTGGATGGTGATTTCCAGCGCAGCCCGAGCCTGATGCGCGTGGCCAACAGCGCGCCGGTGCCGGCATTCGAGCTCAGCCAGGACGCCAGCGCAGTGACCCTGAAGGCCGCGGGTATCTCCGCGCAGGTAGCACTGGCCGATGGCCGCGTCAGCTTTTTCGATGCCGTCGGCAAGCCGCTGCTGGCCGAGTCCAGCGCGACGCGTGACTTCAGCGCCGAGCGGGTTGAAGGCAAGCCGATGTACAGCGTGCGCCAGCGCTTTGATTCGGTAGCCGGCGAAGCGCTGTACGGCACCGGCCTGCACCAGCAGGGCTGGATGAACCTCAAGGGTCGCGATGTCGAACTGCTACAGCACAATATCGACAACGCCATTCCCTACCTGATCTCCAGCCGCAACTACGGCATCCTCTGGGACAACAACTCGATCACCCGTTACGGCGATCCCAAGGGCCTGCGACCGCTGCAGGAAGACCTGGTGGTCTATGACGCGCAGGGCAAGCCGGGTGCATTCACCGCGACCTATTCGTTCGATGGCCAGCAGCGTGTGGTGCGTCGCGAGAACGAGATCAACTACCAGTACATCAAGGACCTGAAGGCGCTGCCGGCCGACGGCTGGAACAAGGCCCAGGGCGGCCGCACCCAGGTGGTGTGGGAAGGCGCCATCGAAGCCAAGCAGGGCGGCCGCCATACGTTCTCGATGTACAACAGCGAGTACGCCAAGGTTTACATCGACGGCAAGCTGGTGATCGACCGCTGGCGCCAGAACTGGAACCCGTGGCATCACGAGTTCGCGCTGGACCTGCAGCCGGGCCAGAAGCACCAGGTGAAGGTGGAATGGGACGCGATCGATCCGGCCTATATCGCGCTGCTGCATCGCGACCCGCTGCCCGCCGCCGAGGCCAATGATCTTTCGATCTGGTCCGAAGCCGGGCAGATGATCGACTACTACGTGGTTGCCGGCAGCAATGCCGACGAACTGATCGCCGGCTACCGCGAACTGACCGGCAAGGCCGTGCTGCTGCCGAAGTGGTCGTATGGCTTCTGGCAGAGCCGCGAGCGCTACAAGACCCAGGACGAGCTGACCGGTGCGCTGGACGAGTACCGCCGCCGCAAGCTGCCGATCGACGCCATCGTGCTCGACTGGTCGTACTGGCCGGAAGACGCCTGGGGCTCGCACGACTTCGACAGCAAGAACTTCCCGGACCCGACCGGCATGATCAAGCACGTGCACGACCAGAACGCGCAGATCATGATTTCGGTGTGGCCGAAGTTCTACCCGACCACCGCCAACTACAAGGAACTCGACGCCGCCGGTGCCATGTATCACCGCAACGTCGAAGTCGGCGAGCTGGACTGGATCGGCAAGGGCTACCTGAATTCCTTCTACGACCCGTACTCGCAGAAGGGCCGCGACATCTTCTGGCGGCAGGTCAACGAGAAGCTCAACAGCCGTGGCATCGACGCCTGGTGGCTGGACGCCTCCGAGCCGGACCTGCACAGCAACATCGACATCGGTGAGCGCAAGGCACGCACCACGCCGACCGCGATCGGTTCCTCGGTGGAGTACTTCAACTCGTATCCGCTGGTGCATTCCGAAGGCGTGTACCAAGGCTCGCGCGAGGTCGATCCGGACAAGCGTGTATTCATCCTCTCGCGTGCCTACTTCGCCGGCCAGCAGCGCGCCGGTGCGGCGTTCTGGAGCGGTGACATCGTGCCGCGCTGGGACGATATGCGTGAGCAGATCTCCGGCCTGGTCAATGCCTCGATGGCCGGTGCACCGAACGTCAGCTTCGACATCGGTGGCTTCTCGCCGGAGCAGCGCTTTATCGACAAGGACCCGGCGCACCTGCCGGAGTGGCGCGAGATGAGCCTGCGCTGGTTCCAGTACGGCGCCTTCGTGCCAGTGTTCCGCCTGCACGGCCAGTTCCCGTACCGCGAGATCTGGGAAATCGCCCCGGAAGGCTCGGCGCACTACAACAGCTTCGTCCACTACCTGAAGCTGCGTTACACGCTGCTGCCCTACATCTACACCCTGGCCGGTGATACCTGGCAGAAGGACGGCACCATCCTGCGCGCGATGGCGATGGACTTCCCGGCCGACCCCAAGGTGCGTGACATCGCCGACCAGTACCTGTTCGGCCCGGCCTTCCTGGTCGCGCCGGTGACCGAGTTCAAGGCCACCAGCCGCCAGGTCTACCTGCCGGCTGGCACCAGCTGGATCGACTTCAACACCGGCGAGCGTCATGCCGGTGGCCAGACCATCACCGCTGCCGCGCCGCTGGAACGCAGCCCGCTGTTCGTGCGTGCTGGCTCCATCGTCCCGCGCACCGTGGTCCAGCAGTACGTCGACGAGCAGCCCAACGCAGCGGTCACCATCGAGGTCTATACCGGCGCCGACGGCAGCTTCTCTCTGTACGAGGACAACGGCCGCAACTATGGCTACGAGCGAGGCCAGTCCAGCCGCATCGCGCTGCAGTGGGACCAGGCCAAGGGTGTGCTGAGCATCGGTGCGCGCGAGGGCCGCTACCCGGGCATGCAGGACAAGCGCGAACTGCGCGTGCGCTGGGTCGATGGCCCGCGTGACGGCATCGGCACGCTGGAGCCCAAGGCCGACGTGGTGGTGCGTTACGACGGCAAGGCGCAGGCCATCACCCGTCCGGCTGCCCGCTGACAGCGGCAGCCAAGTTCGGCATTATGGAAACCGGTGGACATTTGAGTCTGGGAGGGCCGGAATGAACGCTGCAAACGGTCCTGCCCCGGTCGCCGGGATGACCACTGAAAGCGCCGGGCTGGCACAGCCCGGCCGCCGTGCGCTGTTCAAGGGCGCGGCGGCCGCGCTGGCCGTCGGCAACCTGCCGCTGGCCGGCGTGTTGCAGGCAGCGACGCCGGAAGCCGCGGCATCGGCCGCCGACCTGCTGTGGTACCGCCAGCCGGCGCGCAGCTGGGTGGAGGCCTTGCCGCTGGGCAATGGCCGGCTTGGCGCAATGGTGTTCGGTGGCGTCGCCAACGAGCGCCTGCAACTCAATGAAGACACGCTCTACGCCGGTGGCCCGTACAGCGCGGTCAACCCGCGTGCGCGCGGCAGTGTGCAGCGCGTGCGTGAGCTGGTCTTCGCCGGTGACTATGCCGGCGCCGAAGCACTGGCCAACGAGACGCTGATCTCACGGCCGGTCAAACAGATGCCGTACCAGCCGCTGGGCAACCTGTGGCTGGAGTTCCATCGCCTGGAAGGCATCAGCGATTACCGCCGTGAGCTGGATCTGGATGCGGCCATTGCCCGCACCAGCTTCCGTGCCGGTGCCGGCCTGCATCGCCGCGAGGTGTTCATCTCGCCGGTCGATCAATGCCTGGTGTTGCGCTACACCGTGGAGGACGGTGAGCCGATGGGCGGTTTCATCCGCACCGCCAACGAGCACGCAACCAGTACGACGGCCACCGACGATGGTTGGCTGGTCAGCGGCCACAACGTGTCGCGCGACGGTGTGCCCGGCAAGCTGCGTTTTGCGTTCCGTGTGCAGGTACGCCACGTTGGCGGCAAGCTGCGCATCAACACCGATCACATCGCCTTCGACGGCGTGCGTGAGCTGGAACTGCGACTGGTCGCCGCCACCAGCTACCGCGCCTTTGATGACGTCGGCGGCGATCCGGAAGCGATCACCGCCACACAGTTGTCCAAGGCCGCAGGCAGAAGCGCCGCGCAGCTGCGCGCCGATCACCTGGCCGAACACCAGCGCCTGTACCGGCGCATGCGCCTGGACCTGGGCCGCACTGTTGCCGCCGACAAGCCTACCGACGAACGCATCGCGGCTTTTGCCAGCGGTGATGATCCGGCACTGGTCGCGCTGTACCACGCCTATGCCCGTTACCTGTTGATCTGCAGCTCGCGTCCCGGCACCCAGCCGGCCAACCTGCAGGGCATCTGGAACGATCTGATGGACCCGCCGTGGGAGAGCAAGTACACGCTCAACATCAACACGCAGATGAACTACTGGCCGGCCGAAGCGGCGGCCTTGCCCGAATGCGTGGAGCCCTTGCAGCGGATGATCGGCGAACTGGCCCGCAGCGGCGCGCTCACCGCGCAGCAGATGTACGGCGTCGATGGCTGGGTGGTGCACAACAACACTGACCTGTGGCGCGTCAGCACGCCGCCCGATGGCGCACAGTGGGCACTGTGGCCGACCGGCGGCGCGTGGCTGCTGCAGCAGCTGTGGGACCGCTGGGACTATGGCCGCGACCCGGCTTACCTGCGCCAGATCTGGCCGCTGTTCAAGGGCGCGGCGCTGTTCTTCGTCAACAGCCTGCAGCGCGATCCGAACACCGGCCATCAGGTCACGGTGCCGTCGATCTCGCCGGAGAACCAGCATCCGCACGGCGCGGCGATCTGCGCCGGGCCGACCATGGATGCGCAGCTGCTGCGCGACCTGTTCGGCCAATGCATCGAAGCCGCGCGCCTGCTCGATACCGATCACGCCTTCGCCGCACAACTGGACACGCTGCGTGCGCAGCTGCCGCCGAACCGGGTCGGTCGCGCCGGCCAGCTGATGGAATGGCAGCAGGATTGGGACATGCAGGCGCCGGAACTGCAGCATCGCCACGTCTCGCATCTGTACGGCCTGCACCCGTCCAGCCAGATCAACCGCCGCGACACACCCGAGCTCAGCGCCGCCGCACGCCGCACCCTGGAACTGCGCGGTGACGAAGCGACCGGCTGGGGCATCGCCTGGCGCCTGAACCTGTGGGCGCGGCTGGGCGAAGGCCAGCGTTGCCTGCAGATCCTGCGCCTGCTGCTGGCACCGCAGCGCAGCTATCCAAACCTGTTCGACGCACATCCGCCGTTCCAGATCGACGGCAATTTCGGTGGCGCCGCTGGCATCGTCGAGATGCTGGTGCAGAGCTGGGGTGGGGCGGTGTTCCTGCTGCCTGCGCTGCCGGCCGAACTGGCGCAGGGCACCTTGCAGGGCGTGCGTGTGCGCAATGCCGGCGTGCTCGACCTGCAGTGGAGCGCAGGCCGCCTGCAGCAGGTCAGCCTGCTGGCCGAACGCGGCGGCGCCTTCAACCTCGTTTACCAAACCCACGAACTGAAACTGGACCTGCGTGCCGGCCAGCGCATCACCGCGCAGCTGCACGATGGTCAATGGAGTCTTGCATGAGTCACCTTGCTTCCCGTTGGTGCGCGGCATGAGCATCGTCGCCGGTATCGACGCGGGCACGCAGAGCCTGAAAGTCGTGGTCTACGACGCCGCACAACGGCAGTTGCTGGCCACGGCCAGCGCGCCGCTGCAGCTGCACAGTGCCGATGACGGCAGCCGCGAGCAGGACCCGGCTGCGTGGGTCGCGGCGATGGAGGATTGCTTCGCCCGCATCGACCCGCAACTGCGCCAGCAGGTGCAGGCGCTGGCGGTGTCGGGCCAGCAGCATGGCTTCGTCGCGTTGGATGCGGACGGCAAGGTGCTGGCCCCGGCCAAGCTGTGGTGCGACACCAGCAGCAGCGCCGAATGCGCACAGATCATGGACGCGGCCGGCGGCGCGCAGCGCTGCATCGAACTGGCCGGCAATCCCATCCTTGCCGGCTACACCGCCTCCAAGCTGCCGTGGACGGCCAAACACCGGCCGGAGGCCTACGCAAAGCTGGCGCATATCCTGCTGCCGCACGACTACCTGAACTTCGTGCTGACCGGCCAGTACTACTGCGAGCACGGCGATGCCTCGGGCACCGGTTGGCTGGATGTACGCACGCGCCAGTGGTCACTGGATCTGCTGAAGGCGACCGATGCCAACCGCGATCTCGCGGCCTGCCTGCCGCCGCTGGTGGAAGCCGATGCGCTGTTCGACATCGCTCCCGAGGCTGCAGCACGCCTGGGCTTGCCGGCCACGGTGAAGGTTGGCGCAGGCGGCGGTGACAACATGATGGCCGCGATCGGCACCGGCTGCGTTGCGCCGGGCAAGCTGGCGATGAGCCTGGGTACTTCGGGCACGCTGTTTGCCAGTTCCGATGTGCCGGTGGTGGATGCCGGTGGCGCATGGGCGGCGTTCTGCTCGTCCAGCGGCGGTTGGTTGCCGCTGATCTGCACGATGAACTGCACCGTGGTCGCCGAGCAGGTGGCGCGCATGTTCGGCTTCAGCAGCCGCGATGGCGATGTGCATATCAATGCGACCACACCGGGTGCTGATGGCCTGGTGATGCTGCCCTTCCTCAACGGCGAGCGCACCCCCGACCTGCCGCTGGGCAAGGGTGTGCTGGCTGGCTTGGACGCCACCACCATGAACCCCTCGCACTTCTACCGCGCGGCGATGGAGGGGGCGACCTATGCACTGAAGTACGGCTTTGACGCCTTCGTCGGCGCCGGCATGCGCTTCGACCGCATCGTGCTGACCGGTGGCGGCAGCAATAGCGCTGCCTGGCGGCAGTTGATCGCCGATGTATTCGGCTTGCCGGTGGAAGTGCCGCAGCAGTCCGAAGGCGCCGCATTCGGTGCCGCCCTGCAGGCGCTGTGGGCATTGCAGCGCAGCGCCGGCAACGACGCATCCCTGGCCACACTCGCGGCCACCCATGTAACCCCCGATGCCGCAGCGACCGCCACGCCTGACGGCGCGCGCAGCGCGGCCTATGCACTGGCCTACCAGCGCTACCTGCAGCACCTGCACGCCGTCATGCCGCTGTACCGCGGTTGATTCTTTCCCCGTAGTTTGTCGACACAGGAATTCGCACCATGAGCAAGCAGCCCTTCATCGGCGCCACCGAGTATTTCCCCGGCATCGGCCAGATCCCGTTCGAGGGTCGCGACTCGGACAACCCCTTGGCGTTCAAGGTCTATGACGCGGACAAGCTGGTCGGTGGCAAGAGCATGCGCGAGCACCTGCGCTTCGCTGCCTGCTACTGGCACACCTTCTGCAACGCCGGCGCCGATCCGTTCGGCCCGGGCACGCGCCGCTTCCCGTGGGAGAAGGGCGATGCCATGGCCACCGCCGAGGCCAAGGTCGATGCGGCGTTCGAGTTCTTCACCAAGCTCGGTGTGCCGTACTACTGCTTCCATGACGTCGACATGGCGCCGGACGCCGATGACATCGGCACCTACGAAAAGAATCTCAAGCACGTGGTGGCGCTGGCCAAGCAACGCCAGCAGGCGACCGGCACCAAGCTGCTGTGGGGCACTGCCAACCTGTTCTCGCACCCGCGCTACATGAACGGCGCGGCGACCAACCCGGATTTCAACGTGGTCAGCCGCGCCGCGGTGCAGGTCAAGGCCGCGCTGGAAGCCACCGTTGAACTGGGCGGCGAGCACTTCGTGTTCTGGGGCGGCCGCGAAGGGTATGCCAGCCTGCACAACACCAACATGAAGCGCGAGCTCGAGCACTTCGCGCGTTTCCTTACCGCCGCACGCGACTACGGCCGCAGCATCGGCTTCACAGGCAAGTTCTTCATCGAACCCAAGCCAATGGAGCCGATGAAGCACCAGTACGATTTCGACTCGGCAACCGTCGCCGGCTTCCTCAAGGCCAATGGGCTGCAGGACGACTTCATGCTCAACATCGAGGCCAACCACGCCACGCTGTCCGGCCACACCTTCGAGCACGACCTGCAGGTCGCCTCCGATCACGGCCTGCTCGGCAGCATCGATGCCAACCGTGGCAACGCGCAGAACGGCTGGGACACCGACCAGTTCCCGACCGACCTGTACGACACCGTCGGCGCGATGCTGGTGGTGCTGCGCCAGGGCGGCCTGGTCGGCGGCCTGAACTTTGATGCCAAGCCGCGCCGCGAATCCACCGACATGGAAGACCTGTTCATTGCCCACATCGGTGGCATGGATGCGTTCGCACGCGGTCTGGAAGTGGCCCACGGCCTGCTCAATGATTCGCCGTGGGAACGGTGGCGCGCACAGCGTTACGCCAGCTTCGATGCCGGCGCGGGCAAGGACTTCGCCAGCGGCAAGCTGGGCCTGGCCGAGCTTGCCAAGCTTGCGGCGAGCAACGGCGAGCCGGTGCAGGTCAGCGGCAAGCAGGAGCGCTACGAGAACCTGCTCAACCAATACCTGCTGCGCTGAGCACCAGGCCGACGACATAACCAGACAGAGAGGGTGAGGGGATGGGGCAGTCAGCAGCAAACAAGGAAAACACCGCGCTGATCGTATTGATCAGCGTGGTGGCGACGATAGGCGGGTTCCTGTTCGGCTTCGACAGTGGTGTGATCAACGGCACCGTCGATGGCCTGAAGCAGGCCTTTGGTTCCACCGAGGCACAGCTGGGCTTCGAAGTGGCCTCGATGCTGCTGGGCTGTGCGATCGGCGCGTTCTTCGCCGGCCGTCTTGCCGACCGGTTGGGCCGCCGCTCGGTGTTGATCATTTCGGCGGTGCTGTTCCTGCTGTCGGCACTCGGTGCCGGCGCGGCGCACAGCTCGCTGGTGTTCATCGCCGCGCGTGTGGTCGGTGGTTTCGCGGTGGGTGCGGCCAGCGTGATGTCGCCGGCCTATATCGCCGAGGTTGCACCGGCGCGCTATCGCGGCCGGCTGGCCACGGTGCAGCAGATCGCGATCATCTCCGGCCTGTTCATCGCCTTCCTCAGCAACTACCTGCTGGCCAAGGCCGCTGGCGCCTCGACCGAGCCGCTGTGGGCCGGCCAGGCCGCATGGCGCTGGATGTTCTGGATGCAGGCGATCCCGTCGCTGCTGTTCCTGCTGCTGTTGCTGTTCATCCCGGAAAGCCCGCGCTTCCTGGTGGTCAAGCGACGCAAGGACGAAGCGCTGGCCGTGCTGACCCGCCTGTTCGGTGCCGAGCAGGCGCAGCTCACGCTGGGCGAGATCGACGCGTCGTTGTCGCAGGACCACCACCGCCCGCAGCTGTCGGATCTGGTCGACAAGGCCACCCGCAAGATCCGCCCGATCGTCTGGGTGGGCATTGGCCTTGCGGTGTTCCAGCAACTGGTAGGCATCAACGTGGTGTTCTATTACGGCGCGGTGCTGTGGCAGGCGGTGGGCTTCTCCGAGAGCGATGCGTTGCTGATCAATGTGTTGTCCGGCGCGCTCAGCATCGGTGCCTGCATCGTCACCGTGCTGCTGATCGACAAGATTGGTCGCAAGCCGCTGCTGTGGATCGGCTCCAGTGGCATGGCGGTATCGCTGGCGCTGGTGGTCTACGCCTTCGCCAGTGGTTCGATGGTGGAAGGCCACCTGCAGCTGCCCGGCGGCATGGGCACGCTGGCGCTGGTCGCAGCCAATGCCTACGTGGTGTTCTTCAATGTGTCCTGGGGTCCGGTGATGTGGGTGATGCTGGGCGAGATGTTCCCCAACCAGATCCGTGGATCGGCGCTGGCGGTTGCCGGTGCGGCGCAGTGGACGGCGAACTTCATCGTCACGGTGACCTTCCCGATGCTGCTGGCCGGCATTGGTCTGGCATCGACGTACAGCATCTACCTGGTGTCGGCGGTGATCTCGGTGTTCTTTGTTATCAAGTTCGTGCGTGAGACCAAGGGTCGTTCGCTCGAGCAGATGGAGGGTTGAGGATGATGACGTTTTCGACACGCCGCGCTGCCCTTGTTGGCGCGCTGGCAGTGGGTATCGCGGTACTGGCCGGCTGCAACAGCGGCGACAAGGCTGCACCGCAGGCGACCACCGCCGATGCCGCATACGACGGCACCATCCATCCGGAACAGTGGCCGGCGGTGGAATGGCCGCTGGCGGAAGATCCGGCGCTGGAAAAGCGCGTCAACGATCTGCTGGCGACGATGACGCTGGAGGAGAAGGTCGGCCAGCTGGTGCAGGGCGACCTCGCCAGCATCACCCCGGACGACGTGCGCAAGTACCGGCTGGGCTCGATCCTGGCCGGTGGCAGCTCCGACCCGGGTGGCAAGTACAACGCACCGGCAAAGGACTGGCTGCAGGTGGCCGATGATTTCTGGGCCGCGTCGATGGATACCAGCGGTGGCGGCAAGGCGATTCCGCTGCTGTTCGGCATCGATGCGATGCACGGCCAGAGCAACGTTGTGGGCGCGACGCTGTTCCCGCACAACGTTGGCCTGGGCGCAACCCGCAACGTTGAACTGCAGCGCCGGATCGGCCAGATCACCGCCGCCGAAACCCGCGCCACCGGCATGGAGTGGGCGTTCGCGCCGACCGTGGCGGTGCCGCAGGACGTGCGCTGGGGCCGCGCCTATGAAGGCTATTCGGAGAACCCGCAGCTGGTGGCCGAGTTCGCCGCGGCGATGGTCGAAGGCCTGCAGGGCAAGGTCGGTGCGCCGGACTTCCTCGACGACAAGCATGTGATGGTGTCGGTCAAGCACTTTGTCGGTGACGGCGGCACCACCGATGGCAAGGACCAGGGCGATACCGCGGTCAGCGAGGCCGAGCTGCGCGATGTCCACAGCGCCGGTTACGTCACCGCCATCAAGGCCGGTGCACAGTCGGTGATGGCTTCGTTCAACAGCTTCCACGGGGTCAAGATGCACGGCCACAAGCCGCTGCTGACCGACGTGCTGAAGGGCCGCATGAACTACGGCGGCTTCGTGGTCGGCGACTGGAATGGCCACGGCCAGATTCCCGGTTGCAGCACCACCGATTGCCCGGCCACCTATGACGCTGGCCTGGACATGGCGATGGCCACCGACAGCTGGAAGGGCATGTACGAGTCCACCGTTGCCGCGGTGAAGTCGGGCAAGCTCTCGACCGAGCGCCTGGATGATGCCGTGCGTCGCGTGCTGCGGGTGAAGTTCCGCATGAACCTGTTCGATGCACCCAAGCCTTCGGCGCGTGCACTGGGCGGCAAGTTTGAATTGCTGGGTGCAGCCGAGCACCGTGCGGTCGCCCGTCAGGCCGTGCGCGAATCGCTGGTGTTGCTGAAGAACAACAACGGCATCCTGCCGCTGCGCGTCGACCAGAAGGTGCTGGTGGCCGGCGATGGCGCCGACAACATCGGCAAGCAGGCCGGTGGCTGGACCTTGAACTGGCAGGGCACCGGTACCACCCGTGCCGACTTCCCCAATGCCGACACCATCTGGGAAGGCCTGCAGCGTGAAGTCAGTGCTGCTGGTGGCAGCGCCGAGCTGGCGGTCGATGGCAAGTACAGGAGCAAGCCGGATGTGGCGGTGGTGGTGTTCGGCGAAGAGCCTTATGCCGAATTCCAGGGTGACATCCCCAACCTGCTGTACAAGCCGGGCAACGATGCCGACCTGGAACTGCTAAAGCGCCTGAAAAGCGAAGGCATTCCGGTGGTGGCGGTGTTCATCAGCGGTCGTCCGCTGTGGATGAACCGCGAGATCAATGCCTCCGACGCCTTCGTCGCGGCCTGGTTGCCGGGTTCGGAAGGTGCGGGTATCGCCGATGTGCTGCTGCGCAAGGCCGACGGCAGCGTCAACCACGACTTCAAGGGCAAGCTCGGCTTCTCCTGGCCGCGCACCGCGATCGACTCGGCGGTCAACAAGCCGGGTCACAAGCCGCTGTACAAATTCGGCCACGGCCTGAGCTATGCCGACAAGGGCGATGTGGCGGCATTGCCGGAGGACTCCGGGGTAACCGGTGAGCAGGCCGGTAGCGGCGTGTATTTCGCCAAGGGCCGCCCGTCGCTGGGCCTGTCGCTGCAGCTGTCCAGTGCATCGCAGCCGGACATGCCGGCCACCACCGTGCCGACCGTACTGGCCGACGGCAGCTTGAAGATGACCGCGGTCGATCACAAAGCGCAGGAAGACGCACGCCGCCTGCAGTGGTCGGGCACGGCGCTGGCAAAGTTCGCTTTGATTGCAGCCACACCGATCGACGTCACCCGCGAGAGCAATGGTGACGTGCAGCTGCAACTCACCTTGCGCCGTGACAGCGCGGTATCGGCACCGTTGATGGTGGGCGTGGGCTGCGGTGCGGGTTGCGCGGCCAAGGTCGACCTGCAAGCCACCTTGTCGGCCATTCCGGCTGGCAAGTGGGTAAGCGTTGGCGTGCCACTCAAATGTTTCGCCGCCGCAGGTGCGGATCTATCCAGGATCCAACGTACAACCGAACTGGAAACCGCTGCCGTTGCGGATATCTCGGTATCACGGATCGCTCTTGGCGCTGCCGGTGAGGCTGAGGTAAACGTAGACTGCGCAACACGCTGAAACAGCGAAAGCGCCGGTACGGGAGGGTACCGGCGCACCTGATGATTTGGCCTGTAATGGGTCGGTAGCGAAAGGGCGCAGGGATGACAGCCCGGTCGGTGCACAACAGGGAGTGATGAGATGGGTTTGGGTACGTTGGATATCGCGATTGTACTGGTCTACCTGGCCGGTATCTTCGTCCTTGCGCAATGGGTGTCGCGCGAGAAAGCCGGGCATAGCAAGGACGCCAAGGACTACTTCCTGGCCAGCAAGTCATTGCCGTGGTGGGCGATCGGCGCCTCGTTGATCGCAGCGAATATTTCCGCCGAGCAGATCATCGGCATGTCCGGCTCGGGCTATGCGATCGGTCTGGCGGTGGCCTCGTATGAGTGGATGGCGGCGCTTACCTTGTTGATCGTCGGCAAGTGGTTCCTGCCGGTGTTCCTGCGCAACGGCATCTACACCATGCCGCAGTTCCTGGAGCAGCGTTACGGCGCACGCATCCGCACGGTGATGGCGGTGTTCTGGCTGGGCCTGTACGTGTTCGTCAACGTCACTTCGATCCTGTGGTTGGGCGCAGTAGCGGTGAACCAGGTCACCGGCATGGAGCAGATGACCGCGGTGGTGTTGATCGGCGTGTTTGCGCTGCTGTACCAGTTGTACGGCGGACTGAAGGCAGTGGCACTGACCGACATCGTGCAGGTGACCTTGCTGGTGCTGGGCGGTCTATTCGTGACCGGGCTGACTTTGAACCAGCTTGGTGATGGCGCTGGCATCGTCGCCGGTTTCAACAAGCTGTGGCAGGCGCAGCCGGATCATTTTGAAATGATCCTGAGCAAGGACAATCCCTTTTACAAGGATCTGCCGGGCCTGAGCGTATTGCTGGGCGGGTTGTGGATCATGAACATCAGCTACTGGGGCTTCAACCAGTACATCATCCAGCGTGCGCTGGCGGCGAAGAGTATTGGCGAGGCACAGAAGGGCGTGTTGTTTGCTGCTTTTCTCAAGCTGCTGATGCCGGTGATCGTGGTGTTGCCGGGTATTGCGGCGGTGATGCTGGCGCCGAATCTGGACAAGCCCGACCAGGCCTACCCGACCATGATGCGGATGCTGCCTACCGGTGTGCTCGGCTTGGTGTTTGCCGCGTTGGTGGCGGCCATCGTGGCCTCGCTGGCGTCGAAGATCAATTCGGTGGCGACCATCTTCACCTTGGATTTCTACGCCAAGCGCAATCCCGAAGCGGATCAGAGCAAGCTGGTGCGTGTGGGTCGTATCGCTGCAGTGGTGGCGGTGGTGCTGGGCATTCTCACCGCCAAACCGCTGCTGGGCAGCTTTGACCAAGCGTTCCAGTACATCCAGGAATACACCGGGTTTTTCACCCCGGGAATCGTGGTGATCTTCATGCTGGGCTTGTTCTGGAAGCGTGCCAACGAAGCAGGCGCCTTGTCGGCGGCGATTGGCTCGTTCGTATTGTCGATCGTGTTGAAGCTGGCGTGGCCGGCATTGCCGTTCATCGATCGCGTTTGCTTGGTGTTCCTGCTGGCCTTGGCATTGGCGGTGGGGGTATCGCTGTTGACGCCGGCGGCGCCGGAGAAGGACATCATCACTACCCGCGACGTCGACTACCGCACGGGTAGTGTGTTCAACGTCGGCTCGGTGGCGGTGATCGCGATCCTGATTGCGCTGTACGCGGTGTTCTGGTGATCTGAGCTTGAGCCCCTCTCCCGAAGGGAGAGGGTTGGGGAGAAGGTAAGGTGCGAAGCACCTTGTAGAAGCCAGAAGCAGAAGTTCAAAGCTTCCCCTCATCCGCCCCTTCGGGGCACCTTCTCCCGCAGGCGGGAGAAGGGATGTAGAGCAGGAGCAGAGCAGGAGCAGAGCAGAGCAGGAGCAGGAGCAGAGCAGGAGCAGAGCAGAGCAGGAGCAGAGCAGAGCAGGAGCAGAGCAGAGCAGGAGCAGGAGCAGAGCAGAGCAGGAGCAGAGAACTCGCGGGACAGTAAAGAGCAAGGGGTGCGTCAGTTGCGCCAGAATACGAG
Source organism: Stenotrophomonas sp. STEN020 (assembly GCF_056760195.1). Lineage (NCBI taxonomy): Bacteria > Pseudomonadati > Pseudomonadota > Gammaproteobacteria > Lysobacterales > Lysobacteraceae > Stenotrophomonas > Stenotrophomonas sp. STEN020. The sequence goes on along the minus strand of NZ_JBRREI010000031.1, from coordinate 27,462 downwards.
CGAAATGCATTCCCTTCTCCCGCTTGCGGGAGAAGGTGCCCCAAAGGGGCGGATGAGGGGAGCTCTTGGCTCTTGGCGCAGGCTAAATCCCAAGGGCGCTGCACTTACCCGTGCCGCCAATCAAACCGCAACCATCCATCCAAAGCTCGCAGGGTCACTGCGTAGCAGAAGGCTCCACATCCTCCGCCCACGCATCAATCTCACCCGCCTTGAACGGCCCAAGCTTCTGCTTGAGCACGCGCCCCTGCGCGTCAACCAACACGCTGTAAGGCAGTAGTCCCTGCGAATTGCCAAGTTTGACGCTGGCATCATTCGGCCCCGGCGTCTCGATCACGATCGGGTAGTACACCGGCACATTGCCGAGGAAATCCAGCACCGCATCAGGAGTGTCCAGCGCCAGTCCAACCACCTGCGGTCCAGTATCCGCATGACGTGCGGCAAACCGCGCCAATTCCGGCATTTCTTCAATGCATGGCGCACACCAGCTGGCCCACACGTTGATCAGCAGCGGCTTGCCCTTGAAATGATCCGGGAACTGTACTGGCATGCCATCCAGATCGGGCAGGGTGAACGCTGGCATCAACTCGCCAACACGTACGCCTTGTACCGGTGTCGCCGATTTCAGCGGTGCTGACGGCGTACTCATCGAAGGCAACGGTACCGTGATGGGCTGGTTCAACCATGCACCGGCCGACAGCCCGGCAGCTGCTGCGATACCTGCTACCCACCAAACGACGCGGCGCATCAGCGTGCCGCGCGCAGCAGCGCTTCTTCAGCGATGGATTGGGTCAGTACGGTCGGCAGCACGCGCGGTGGTGCACCCGGGCCATACACCACATACAGCGGCACACCGACCGCCTTGTGCTGCTCGAGGAAGGCGCTGATCTGCGGATCCACATTGGTCCAGTCGCCGCGCATGTACACTGCGTTGACCCGCTTGAGCGTGTCGCGGAACTTGTCGCGGTCCAGCACATTGCGCTCGTTGGCCTTGCAGGTGACGCACCAGTCGGCGGTCATGTTGACGAACACGACACGGTGGTCGGCGCGCAGGCGGTCCAGCATCTGCGGCGAATACGCCACCGTGCCTGCGCTGGCAACGACAGCGCCAGGCGGCGGCAGGCGGGTAACGCCCCACACCGGCACCAAGGCCAGCAGCGCGATCACCGCGCCCACAACCATGCCGATTTTGCGGCTATGCCAGCGGCTGCGTTCAAACCACCACAGCCCGAGTGCGAGCATGGTCAGGCCGATCAGCATCAGGCCCATCGCATCGATGCCGCGCTGCTTGCCCAGCACCCACAGCAGCCAGATGGCAGTGAGGTACATCGGGAAGGCCATCACGTGCTTGAAGGTTTCCATCCAGGCACCCGGCTTGGGCAGGCGTTCTGCCAGTGCCGGTACAAAGCCGATCAGCAGGAACGGCAGTGCCAGCCCCAGGCCCAATGCCAGGAACACCAGCATCGCCAAGGCCGGCGGTGCGGTGAAGGCGTAGGCCAGTGCCGGGCCCATGAACGGCGCTATGCAGGGGCTGGCGACCACGCAGGCCAGTACGCCAGTGAAGAAGTCACCACTGGGACCGCTGCGCTTGGCCAGGTTCTGGCCCAGTTGGCCAGCGTTGCCGCCAAGGGTGAACAGCCCGGACAGGCTCAGGCCAACGGCGAACATCAGGTACACCAGCGCGGCGATGAACCACGGGTGCTGCAGCTGAAAGCCCCAGCCTGCCGCTTGCCCGGCAGCGCGCAGCGCCAGTACCAGTCCGCCGACCGCAGCAAATGCCACCAGTACGCCGGCCGTATACCAGAGCGCATGGTTGCGTGCGCGCTGACGGCTCTCGCCACTCTGCGCAACACCCAGCACCTTCAACGACAGGATCGGCAGGACGCAGGGCATCAGATTGAGGATCAGGCCGCCGGCCAGCGCCAGCAGCAGGATCCACAGCAGCGAGCCATTGCCAGCGGTATCGGCCGGCGGCTGGCTGCGGCGGGTGTTGTCGGCCGACGCATCCGGCGTGGCCTCGGCGAGGCTGGCAGCCTCGGCAGCCGGACGCACCACCAGCGGCTGTGGTGCCGGCGGATTGGCCGGGTCGATCAGTGGCATCGGCGGAACTTCGCCCTTCTTGCCGGCCGGCAACGGCTGGATCACCAACGGAGCGACTGCGAGTTCTTCTTTTTCCTTCGACGAAATCTTGCCAACGGGCAGCGACAGTCGCACCCGGCGGGTCATCGGCGGATAGCAGATACCGTCGGTCTGGCAGCCCTGGAAGGTGACAACCAAGGTGGCCGGGGTAGCGTCGGGCTTGTCGCGGCGCAACGGCAGCGGCACATCGACCTGGTCGAAATACACCACCACGTTGCCGAAATGCTCGTCGCGGTACGGCTTGCCAGCCGGCCACTGCGGGCGCCCGGCACGCACGCCATCGGCGCCTTCCAGCGCCAGCGAGGTGCGGTCGCGGTACAGGTAATAGCCCGGTGCCGGCGAGAAGCGCAGCAGCAGGCGGTTGCCGTTGTCGACGATGGCCTCGAAGCCGAAAGCTTTTTCCGACGGCAGCGGCAGGCCCTGTACGGCAGGTGCGCCGGGCAGGGTCAGGCCACCGCCGTTGTTGCCGGCCAGCGGGTTGAAGATGGGTGCAGCGGATGGTGCGGCGGCTGCAGGCGCCGGCGCGGCGCCGCCTGCGGCGGGCAGCTTTACTTCGATGCTGCGCTTCTGCGGCGGGTAGCACACGCCGGCATCGGCACAGCCCTGGTAGCGGACTTCGAGGGTGACGCTGGTGGCGCCCGCGTCGGCGGTGCCCGGCAGGATCGAGCGCAGCTGGCGGTGGTAGGTCTCCACGTCGCCGAAGAATTCGTCGTGCTTCTTCTCGCCCTTTGGCATCTGCAGCGCGCCGGCGCTGAAGCCGGGGCCGGCTTTGACGCTGGTACGGTGGTGGTAGAGGTAATAACCCGGGGCGATGTCCCAGCGCAGCTCGATGCGGTCACGGCTGGGCGCCTCGGCGCGCAGGGCAAAAGCCTGGTCTACCGGCAGCAGGTCTTTTTCATTGATGGCCAGCGCCGGCAGGGCGGCCAGGGAAAGCAGGCAGAAAGCGGCAAATTGTCGCAACAGCATCATTAATTATGTTTCCTCCCGGGTCTGCGCCCGGATCCAGTCCAGATACGCCGGCAAGCCGGCGCTGGGGGAGATCGCCACGATCTCCGGCAATTCATAGGGGTGGTGCAGCCTGATCGCGGCGCTCAACGCATCCAATCGATCAGCACAGGTTTTTATAACAAGCTGAATCTCTTCAGCTTGTTCAATCTGCTCCTGCCAGCGGTACACAGACCGCATCGCAGGCAACAAGTTCACGCAGGCAGCCAAACGCTGCTCTACCAGGTGATGAGCCAATGCCTGCGCGGTTTGATCGTCGGGGCAGGTACAGAAGACCAGTCTTACGTCCATCCGGCATTGTGGCAGAAGCGCTTGAGGCGTTTTCGGATGGAGGTGTTGACATCGTTGTCATCAATTGTATATTGCGGTCGATCACAGTTTCACCTGTTCTTTATCTGACTGAAGATGAAGGCCAATTCTTACGAAGTGCCATTCCACAACGGATGCACCTGTTCGCAAGGCTCTACAGGGGGGCGTATGCAACAACGCAACAATCGAGGCTTCACGCTGATCGAACTGATGATTGTCGTGGCCACCATCGCCATCCTGGCTGCCATCGCCATACCGCTGTATTCGGACTACGTGCTGCGGGCCAAGATCCGTACAGCGCAGAGCGATTTGATGGCGTTGTCCAGCACGGTCGAAAACCACCGTCAGCGTACCCTCGGCTACCCAGCCACCGATGCAGCAGCCAAGAAGGGCTGGAATGCGGCAACCAAGGCTGGCCAGTTCACCTATAGCTACACCGCCAGCAGCGGTGGTTACGAGCTGAAGGCGGTTGCCGGCAGCGCGCTGGGCAAGGCCAGTGGTTGCACCTTGAAGCTCGATTCCGGCAATGGGCGCACGGTTTCAGGCAGCTGCGCCGGCGTGAGTGACTGGCCATGAGCCGGCGCGCTACGGGTTTTTCACTGGTCGAATTGATGGTGACCCTGGCAGTGATGGCGGTGTTGGCGCTGGCGGGCATGCCGTTTGCACGGCAGTGGATCGACAGCAACCGGCAGATGCAGGCGCGCAACCTGTTGTGGGAGGCGGTTGCGCAGACCCGTTCGTTGGCGCTGCGCAACCCGGAACATGTCACTGGCGCGGCAACTTCGGCGCGACTGCTGCGTAGTGAGCGGAACCTGCAGGTACTGCGCGGCGCTGGCAACCAGGTGCTGTGGCAAGGCGAGTTGCCGCGGGGGGGCGACTACCGGCTGACCGCTGGCAACGACTACGCCGATGCCGAGGAGCTGCAAGCCTCGGCCGATCTGCTGTCCTGTGTGGCCTTCGACAACCGTGGCCAACGCCTGCCAGACGCGGCCAGCTGCAGCAGTGGTATCACCCATTCGCGTATTGCCATTGGCATGAACAGCCAGGATCCGCTCTATGTCGATCTGCTTTGATCCGCCACGCCGCCAGCGCGGCGACATCATGCTTGAGGCTCTGGTCGGGGTGTTGATCACCAGCATCATCGGTGCCGGTCTGGCTCATGTAGTGGCCAATGTGATGAACAGCCAGCGCGATGCCAAGGTGGAAAACCTGATGGTTGAGCGCTTGCGCGACAGCCTGCACGGCCAAGGCGTAGGCCTGTGTGGCAGCAATACGCTGGAAATCAGCCTGCCAAGCGGTTCCAAGACAAACGCAGCAGTCAGTTGCGAGCCAGCATCGGCCACCTTGGCCATGGCCGGCGTGGAACGCACCGTGGAAGCGCCGCAACGGGTAGACCTGAAAGTGGCTGCTGGTGATATCGGCAGCAAGGGCGGCAGCGAAAACGACCCCGATCTCCTGGTTTCCACGAGGCAATGAGCATGCACGCGCACACCGCCTCCAGGATAGGCCGCCAGCAGCAATGCGGACAGAGCCTGATAAGCATGATGGTGGGTCTGCTGATCTCGCTGATCACCATTGCCGCAATGATGACGCTGTACAAAACCATGGTTGAAGTTTCCAGTAACGCCTCGCGTTCTGCGTTGCGCGATGGCCAGGTATCAGCTGCGCTGTTATCGGCGCAGATGGAGCTGCAGAGCGCGGGCTTCGGCGTGCCGGCGGCTGATAGTTTGAACAGCAAGCTGTACGTGCGCGAAGCGGGCAAGGAGCTGGTATGGCGCTACAAGGCCGAACTCAGCGCCAGCGGCTATGTCTGCTCGGGCTTGCGCCTGGTCGACGGTGAAGGCCTGTATCGCTTTTCTCCCAAAGCTTGTGACGATGCCCAAGCTGCAACATGGAAAAGCAATGAGCGGCGCCTGCTCGCTGGTAGTGCGGCGTTTTTCACTCCCATGCAGAAGGACGGTAGCGCTTTCGACTCGGGTGAGCAGGAAGTCGGCGCGATGAGCTTGGCGCCAGGCTATGTGTTTTCGCTCAAGGGCGAGCGTCAATGCCTGCCTTACATGCAGCAGGATTTCAGTGCCTCGCCAACTGCAGCTGTCGGGCAGCAATTGGCGTTGGAGCGCAGTGATGCCAGCAGCCACCTGTTCGTGGCCTGCCTGCCCAATCTTGCAGTGACCAGCTGATGCATAAGGAGCGTGTACGCATGGACAGGAATCGCTTTTCCGCATTCAAGCGGCAGCGCGGCGTAGCCACGTTGCTGATCGTGTTGATGGTTGGCCTGGCGGTATCGGTCACTGTGGCTGCAACCATTTACTCGCTGCGCGGTACTCAGTCGCAGCAGCTCACAACCCATTCGGCCACGGCCGCGCAGGCAGCGGCCTGGCGCGGGGTGGAAGCACTGCGCCTGTACCTGCTGGCGGTGGAAAAACCGGTATGGCCGGGCTGGGTTGGTAATGCTGAAAAGCCAGTCACCGGCCTGGAGGCGTTGGGGGTCAGCAAGGCGCTGGTGACAGCGGTGGAAGCGACCGGCAGCAACCAGTATCGGGTGATCGCCCAGGTCACTGGTCGGGCGGGTGTTGGCTCGGGCCTGACCACGGCCACGGTGGAGGTCGTTTATGACGTGGTGCCGGGCAATGGCATGCCGGGCGTGCCGCCGGTATGCCATTCCATGCCCAATGCGCCGGTGGTGTTCAACGGCGACGTCAAGCTGGACGGCGAAGGCACCCAGGTGGTCGACGACAAGTACGACTACGAGAACATCGTCGTCTCCGGCAAGCTGACCATCGGTGCCGGTGGGCGCGGCAAGGTCTCCGGCTGCGCCAAGGGGGCTATCACGGTCACCGGTGGTGATATCGCTGATAACGGCCACCTGCATTCGGAAAGCCAGCTGATCATCGGCGGCATGAATTTCCCCGCCGGTGCGCGGCTTTGGGCGCGCGAGATTACCTTCAATGGTGGCAGCGGCGGTCCACTCGCCCGGGCCTGGGCCGGTGCCTACGACACTGTGGTGTACGCCAACGGCGTGGCAGTGGGTGAAGCCCGAGTGGGTGGCAGCCTGATCCCTTCCACTGTCTCCGGTGGTGTGCCGTGGACCCAGGGCACGGTGCTGCCCACGGCACTGGCGCGGGTCAAGGTGACCTTGGCACAGGGCAAGGGCACGCCGGATGAGGTGAACTTCCTGCTCAATCTGCCGGCCTTGGACATGGCCAAGGCCGTCGACAGTGCCACCGGTGAACTGCACGGCGCCGGTGCGGTGATGGAGCAGCTGTCAGGTCCGGAGGAAACCGCTTTCCGTTCGGCTGTACTCAGCTTCAAGGCCAAGGCTATTCACGGCGGTGGGTTCACCCAGGGCAGCGGTGCCACCACCGATATCGCCGATGCCTGGGGGTGGAACCTGGGCCTGGGCAGTGACAACCGTCGCTACGAGCGCGTGCGTGCCGCCGGTAGTCTGGCAATCCAATACCAAGGCGTACGTATCGGTGAATTCGCCGGTGGCGGTGAGATCTGGGCGCAGAGCGGCAATGATGCCGGTGCAGGTTTTCCGGCAGTCATTGGGCGTACTGCTGGTTACCGTTACTACGGCGGCGGCAAGAAGCTGATGACCGAGGCCATGAAACCGGCAGGCTTTGCCGTCCAGGGCAGCCAAGGTGGCATTTCACCGGGTCTGCCGGGCCTGCCCTACTGCGATGTGCGCACCAACTACATCGATGCCGATGTCTATCGTGACCAATCCAATTACATCTTCGATGCCAATGGTGGCCAGCCGCAGTTGACCATCCGCAATGTCACCCGCGCCGATGGCGTGGTGATCGGTGCTGCCACCGGAACCGTCTATCCGCTGACCAATCCCGATGCGGCGCAGCTCAAGGTGCTGGAAGATCTGTTTGCCTGTGGTAGCTGGGCGGGTGCGGACAAGGGCTGCCGGGCCATGTACAGCAACGGCCGCTGGAACCTGCAGCCGCAGAAGACGCCGCCGGGAATCTTCTGGTTCGACGGCCCGCTGGAGGTGCGGTCAGCCAACCCCATCGTCGGCACCTTGATCGTGCGCGGCAACCTGGGTTTGAGCGACGGCGGCGGCAGCAAGTTGCTGGAAGCTCCAAACTTCGCCGGCGTGGCCAAGGTCTGTGGCGGCGCGTACTACCCCACCAACCTGTGTGCCAGCCGCAGCGCGTTCGTGACTTGGGAGGATGCCCAAGGCGTGGTCTATACCGGTGCGGCCATCGGCAACGCGGCGGTTATTGCCAGCGGTGGCCTCAATGCGCAGAGCTGGACCAGCATCCGCGGCTCGGTGGTGCTGGGCAAGAAGATCGTAGTGGGCGGTGCCAAGGTGAACATCGAAGGCAGCCTGAGCGTTGGCAACAACGAGTTTTCGCAGATTGATATCGGCTCCACCGGCTTGAAGGTGGAAACCCCGCAGGATTGGAAGAACCTTGGGCAGCTACCGGTGTGCAGCAAGGGCAGTCAGTCCTTGCCGACAACACCGGGAACCGCCGCCGTGCAGTGGTCGCGCTATCTCTGAAGCAGACAATAAGAATCGCCGCGTAGGCGGCTGCTCTCTCTTGCTGGCGTGCCCCGCTCATCCCCCGGGGCGCGCCTTTTTTTTGCGGCTGCGTGAACCGTGTCCAATCTTGACGGTCACGCAATGCCGTGCGCGGCAGGCGTTGATGATGCCGAAGCTGGCAACGGCCGGGGGCGGCAGACGGGCCGCATGCCGTGGCGTCTTTGGGGGCAGCTGCAGCGGGGTGGGGGAGGTGATTGCCTGGCGGCGGCCGTAGCGGCAGACACCGGGCACTGACAGCGCAGATGATCAATTTGCCGGCCTGCCCTTGAAAGGCCCCCAGCCAGCCCCATCTCCCAAACAAGCCCGCACGACGGGCCTTTTTACGCGTGATGCCGGCGTCCCCCTGTTTCCCAGCCGGTGTCGCCGGAATTTCAGGCCAATCAATTACTTAAGAGGTCCTTCATGAGCATCAAGCCGCTTCACGACCGCGTTGTGGTCAAGCCGATCGAAGCCGACGAAATCTCCGCCGGCGGCATCCTGATCCCGGATTCGGCCAAGGAAAAGTCCACCAAGGGTGAAGTCGTGGCCGTGGGCCCGGGCAAGCCGCTGGACAACGGTTCGGTGCGCACCCCCTCGCTGAAGGTTGGCGACAAGGTCATTTACGGCCAGTACGCCGGTTCGTCCTACAAGGCCGAAGGCGTCGAGTACAAGGTGCTGCGCGAAGACGACGTGCTTGCCGTCATCGGCTGAGCTGCCGCGCCACCTGTTTCTGTATACCCCCTTTCCCGATAAAAGCAGCCGAGCTCGGCTCGGCTCTACTCAGAGGTAATCGCAATGGCTGCCAAGGATATTCGTTTCGGTGAAGACGCCCGTTCGCGCATGGTGCGCGGCGTCAACGTTCTCGCCAATGCCGTCAAGGCAACCCTGGGCCCGAAGGGCCGCAACGTCGTGCTCGAGAAGAGCTTCGGCGCCCCGACCATCACCAAGGACGGCGTGTCCGTTGCCAAGGAAATCGAACTGGCTGACAAGTTCGAGAACATGGGCGCGCAGATGGTGAAGGAAGTTGCTTCGCGCACCAATGACGACGCTGGCGACGGCACCACCACCGCCACCGTGCTGGCCCAGGCCCTGATCCGCGAAGGCGCCAAGGCTGTTGCCGCCGGCATGAACCCGATGGACCTCAAGCGCGGTATCGACAAGGCCGTGATCGCCGCCGTCGCCGAGCTGAAGAACATCTCCAAGCCCACCGCTGACGACAAGGCAATCGCCCAGGTCGGCACCATTTCGGCCAACTCGGACGAGTCGATCGGCAACATCATTGCCGAAGCGATGAAGAAGGTTGGCAAGGAAGGCGTGATCACCGTTGAAGAAGGCTCGGGCCTGGAAAACGAGCTGGACGTCGTCGAAGGCATGCAGTTCGACCGCGGCTACCTGTCCCCGTACTTCATCAACAACCAGCAGTCGCAGACCGCTGACCTGGAAGATCCGTACATCCTGCTGCACGACAAGAAGATCTCCAACGTGCGTGATCTGCTGCCGGTGCTGGAAGGCGTCGCCAAGGCAGGCAAGCCGCTGCTGATCATCGCTGAAGATATCGAAGGCGAAGCGCTGGCGACCCTGGTGGTCAACACCATCCGTGGCATCGTCAAGGTCGTGGCCGTCAAGGCACCGGGCTTCGGCGACCGTCGCAAGGCGATGCTGGAAGACATGGCCGTGCTGACGGGCGGCACCGTGATCTCCGAAGAAGTTGGCCTGTCGCTGGAAAAGGCCACCATCAAGGACCTGGGCCGCGCCAAGAAGGTGCAGGTTTCCAAGGAAAACACCACCGTCATCGACGGCGCTGGCGACGTTGCCGGCATCGAGTCGCGCGTCAAGCAGATCAAGACCCAGATCGAAGAAACCTCTTCGGACTACGATCGCGAGAAGCTGCAGGAACGCGTTGCCAAGCTGGCTGGCGGCGTTGCCGTGATCAAGGTCGGTGCCTCGACCGAAATCGAAATGAAGGAAAAGAAGGACCGCGTTGACGACGCCCTGCACGCTACCCGCGCAGCCGTCGAAGAAGGCGTGGTCCCGGGCGGCGGCGTTGCGCTGGTGCGCGCTGTCACCGCTCTGGCCGGCCTGAAGGGCAACAACGAAGACCAGAACCACGGCATCCAGATCGCCCTGCGCGCGATGGAAGCCCCGCTGCGCGAAATCGTTGCCAACGCCGGTGAAGAGCCGTCGGTCATCGTCAACAAGGTCAAGGAAGGCACCGGCAGCTTCGGCTACAACGCCGCTTCCGGCGAATTCGGCGATATGCTGGAATTCGGCATCCTGGATCCGACCAAGGTGACCCGTTCGGCGCTGCAGAACGCAGCCTCGATCGCTGGCCTGATGATCACCACCGAAGCCATGGTTGCCGAAGCTCCGAAGAAGGACGAGCCGGCCATGGGCGGCGGCGGTATGGGCGGCATGGGTGGCATGGGCGGTATGGACTTCTAAGTCCACCGGCGCCTCACCGCTGCTTGTAGTACACAAAACCCCGCCGCAAGGCGGGGTTTTGTTTTGTTTCGCTCCCTCCCTTGCGCCGAAGGCGTAGGGGAGGGTTGGGGAGGGGTTGGCTCTTGAGGCCTTTCAAGCATTGCCAGCTTCGCGGCCTACGCCGCTCCCACAAGTCAGCCCAATCCGTAGTGCCGAGCCATGCTCGGCATTGCAGCTTTAGCCCCTCTCCCGCGCGCGGGAGAGGGGTTGGGGTGAGGGCTGCTTTTCGCTGGGAAAGCTTCTTGCCGAGCATGGCTCGGCACTACAGGTGAGGCGTTCGGGATTGCGGGGCAAGCCTCTGCCGAGCATGGCTCGGCATTACAGGTGTGCGCTTGCCCACTGCACGATGCTGCTGGCCGGCATCGCGCCGGATTGGCGTGCGATCTCGCGGCCGCCCTGGATCAGCACCATCGTCGGAATGCTGCGGATGCCATAGCGGGTGGCGATGGCCGGCTCCGCTTCCGTATCCAGTTTGCCCAGGCGCACGCGCGGCTCCAGCTGCACGGCAGCCTTGGCGAACTCCGGTGCCATCTGCCGGCACGGGCCACACCAGCTGGCCCAGAAATCCACCAGCAGCGGAATCTGTGAGCGGCCGGCGTGCGCTTCGAAACCCGCTGCATTCAATGCAATTGGCGTAGCGGCAAATAGTGGCTGGTGGCAGCGGCCGCAGGATGGCGCCTGTGACAGGCGCGCAGCGGGGACGCGGTTGATCGCATTGCAGTGTGGGCAGGCAATCTGCAACAGATCAGAATGGGTGTCGCTCATCGGGATGACCATCGCACGCGGGACCGGCCAATAGTATGCGCTGTGTTGCTGAACCTTCAGTGGTAGCACGCGTCGATCAGGGCGCGTTGCACACTCCCAGTGCAGCCAGCTCGGCTTTCTGTGCGTCGGGCAGTGCAGTCATCGTGGCGGTGTCGTTGCAGGCGGCACGCACTGCATCCAGATTGTCCGCGCGCAGAATCGCACCGCCTTTGGCGGAGGTTGCAGCGTTGACTGTGCCGGTGCCTGTCGCTGCCGGGCCGCTCGGCGCGCGCGCTGGCTGCTTGCGTGCCCCGCCTTGGCCTAGCAGACGCAGGGTGAAGAGCTGCGAGCCACGGGCGATCACGATGTGGTCGCGGGCAATGGCGTGCAGGCGCAGGCCGTTGCCTATTTGCTCGCCCACGTGCAGCGTCTGTGATGCCGCGCCTGCTTGCTGGATTACTGCCAACGAGCGTTCAGCCTGCGGATGCACAAAGGTTGCCAGCAGTCGTGGTGCCTGGGTGGCGCTGGCTGCGTACAACGGCGGTCGCTGCTCATGCGCATCGGATTGCGCCATCGCCACGCCGGTGATGCTGTAGCACGCGCCAATGACCAGCCTGGTGATCAGTCGCAAAGATGGAATTGCTGGGTTCATTTGCATGCGCGAAAGCCCGGGGCGCGCAAGCCCCGGGCGGTTGCTGATTACTGGATGTTCAAACCACGCAGCACAACGAGGTTGTTGGGGCTGAGCAGCGCCAGCAAAGCGTTGTCATTGGCGCTCAGTCCGGTCCAACGCTGGTTTGCACCACCGCTGCAGGCGTAGGTGATCAACTTGCCACGGCCTGCGGTCAGGAAGCCGCCAGACAGGTCCAGGCAGCTGCCATTGCGGCCAATCTTCGGCAATGCGCTGAGGTCGAACATCTGCGCATCCAACGTGCGATCACACTTGTTCAACGTCACCGCAGCATTGTTGCCGCCGTTGCCGGACAGGCACATGGCCGGGTTGGCCGCGCTGTGGATCGCGCCGCGCAGATCGGCCATCCACAGCTCGCTGTCGGCACCGCTGCAGGTGCTGGCATCGGCGATGTAGACCGACAGCTTGCCATCGACCGTTTCGGTCTTCAGACAGTGCTTGCTGTTGGTGACCAGCATCTGCTGGGCGGCCGGCAACAACGGTGTCTTGCGCAGACCCAAGGTATCCAGCAGCTTCTTGAGTGCGTCCACTGCAGCGGTGTTGTTGCTGGCCTGCAGGTCGGCGCGGTAACGGGTCATCCAGCGATTAAGGCGTGTGGCCTTGGTCTCCTGGGCGATGTAGGCATCACGCACCTGCCGGGCTTCACTGGACAGGCCGCTGGCATCGTCGCCCCAGCTTGCGTACAACAGGTTGCCGCGCGCACCGAGGTTGATCAGTGGCTTGCCAGCGGCGGCTGCCAGCATGGTGTCCAGCTCGGGCAGTTCGACCGCGCGCAACGCGCTGTAACCGGCTTCCTTGCCCACCACTACCGGTGCCTTCATCGGCGGCAGGTTCTGCGGGAAGCTCATCGTTGCCAGGGTGCTGACCGCTGCGCCGGCGTCCTGGCACTGCAGGCTGGCCTGCTGCGGCTTGTCGGCCTGGGCCAGGTTGATGTGCAGTTTGTTGACCGAGCCGTTCTGCAGCACGTTGCCAGCCAAGGCGATGCGCTTGCTGCTGCCACCGTTGAACGTCACCTCCAGCCAGCATTGGCGGCTGCTGGCATTGGCGACCGGTGCCGGCAGGTCGAACACATTGCCCCAGTTGCCGCGGAACGCGGGGTAGAGCAGGGCGTTGCCGGTACTGGGGTCATAACCGCCGAGCACGGTGAAGACCGGCGCGCCGACCAAGCGTGGCTTCAGGTAGTTGCCGTCGGCCGAGTTGAAGAACAGCTCCTTGTTGGTCGGAACCTTGCCGGTCACCGGCTCCATCCTGCGGGTGTCTGCATTCCAGCCCAGGTAACCGGTGGCCGAACTTTGCGTCGGCACTGGCTTGTTCAAGCGCGGCTGGATCGCAATCCTGGTGCTGTAGCCGGTGTAGTGCGTGTAGCGCGACAGCGCGCTCGAATAATTCCCGCCAGCCATCGCATCGGTGGCGAACGCATACGTATCTTCGTAGATCGGCATGCCGCTCAGGCCGCCGGTCTTGGCATTGCTCCAATGCAGGTTGCCGCGCATGCGCTTGCGGTAGGAGATGTAGCCCCAGCCGCTGTCATGGTGGTGGCCGGACAGGAAGTAGTTGTCGCCGGATTGGCCCGGGTAATGACCCAGCCCGTAGTGGTGGCCGATCTCGTGACTGAACTCGTTGCCGCTGGTGGAGTACAGCGTGAGCATGCCGTTGCCGCCGCTCAGGCCATGGCTCTGCACGCCATTGCTGTACCTGCCCACGGCATGGTGGGCTACCACGTTCTGGAACCACTGCGGCTGCGACTGCCCGGCCATGCCTGAGGCGGTGGCGCCGAAGTTGGCCAGATTGATGCCGACACTGACCGTGGACTTGCCGGTGTTCTCGCGCATGTCGCCGGAATACACGCCGCCTTCGCCAGTGCTGGCGGTGTCGTAGATGGTGCCGTTGGCGACCATCACCTTGTCCAGCTGCATCGGCTCGTAATAGGCGACGGTGAAACGTGCGGCCGGGATGGTCTGGAAATAATCCGCTGCGCCCTGCTCGGGATGCTTCAGCAGCCAGAACGCATCGCTCTCTGCCGGCGGTGCGGTCAGCATGCCCAGGCGGATGTTGTGCACCACCAACTCTGCAGGTGCGCCGAACTCGATCTTGTCGGCGGCCAGACTGCCGCTGCGTGACTTGCTGTCAGTGATGCTCAGGCTCATGCCTGGCTTGACCCAGTCCCACGGCAGCGGCACCGACCAGGCGCGGCGGGAGTAGTTGTAGTCGGGGCGGCCGTCGTTGCTGTTGTAGTCCGAGCGGTACATCGCGTTCGGGTGCAGCAGGTCCAAGGTGCCCTTGACGGCACCGTCGATGGAGACTGTGACCTTGACCGATTCGACACCCTGCAACGAGGGGTCCGGTGTGACCAGCAGCAATGCCGCGCGCTCGGTAGTCAGGCGCGGCATGTTTTTGGCTTCGTTGCCGCTGGGGTCGACGGTGTGGCTCTGTGCGAACTGGATCATTGCCGGCAGGTTGCCGCTCAGATCATTGCGCACTGCCCGGGTGGCACCGCTGGCGTCGATGTCGTAGAAGCCCTTGAGCTCGACTTCGTCATAGGCCGCGCTGGTCGGTTCCGGGTACGGATCTGCCGGGGTGGGGTTGCCGCCGCCGGTGTTGCCACCGCCATTGCTGCCACCACCGCCGCCACCACCGCCGCCACAGGCAGTAAACAAGGCGGTGGACAGCGCCAGAACAAGGACGCGCGGATTGAGTGCGTTCTTCAAGAATTACTCCCCTTGGTTTTGAAGTACTACAGATTGGTGCGGCTGCAGGCGCCCGGGTCCCAACGCCCGGGTGTCATTGCGGTTGCTGGCCGCTTCAGTTGCCGGTGGCCGGCGGACTGACGCGGTCGGATGCCGGGTCGGCGTTGAACAGCTGTTCGGCCGACGCAGGCAACGGGTTGGCGTACTTGCCGCCAGTGCTCGGTGCGCCGCGCAGGTCCAGGTACTTGCGCGCGCTCATGTCGTTGGCCGCGCTCTGCCCGAGGATCACGCTGGGGCGCAGGAAAACCATCAGGTTGCGCTTGACCCGGGTGTCGCTGGTGGAGCTGAACAAGCGGCCCAGGCCAGGGATGCTGCCGAGCAGCGGCACGCTGGAGCGGGTATGGGTGACGTCGTCCTGGATCAGGCCGCCAAGCACGATCACCTGGCCGTCATTGGCCAGGATGGTGCTCTTGATCGAGCGCTTGTTGGTGATCACGTCGGACAGGGTGATGCCGCTGGGTGTAGGCGCCAGCGAGGAGATTTCCTGTTCGATCTCCAGCCGCAGCGTGCCGCCCTGGTTGATATGCGGCGTTACCTTCAGGGTCACGCCGATGTCCTGGCGCTGGATGGTGGTGAACGGATTGCTGGTGCCATCACCGGTAGTGGTATACGAGCCGGTCTGGAACGGCACGTTCTGGCCGACCAGGATCTCCGCTGGCTCGTGGTCCAGGGTCAGCAGGGTGGGCGTGGACAGCAGGTTGTTCTTGGAATTGGTCGACAGCGCCGTCACCAGCGCACCGAAGGTGCTGTTGCCGATGCCGAGAATGGCGCCGGACGGCAGCGACGTTGGCGGGGTGCCAGCCGCCAGCGAGCTGAGCAGGGTGCCGATCGACATGCCGGTGTTGTTGAAGTTGACGCCACCCACGCCATTGCTGCGTGAGCCGCCATCCAGCGCCCACTGGACGCCCAGGGCATCCTCGATATCGCCGGAAATCTCGACGATGGCCGCTTCCACCAGCACCTGCGAACGCGGGATGTCCAGCTGCTGGACGATGTCGCTCAGCACCTGCAGCATCTCGGGTTTGGCGTGGATGACCACCGCATTGAGGCTTTCATCGGCACGGATCAAGGTGCCGATCTGGGTCTGTTTGTCATCGCCTTCCTGCTTGATGGAATCACCGATCGCGCCAAGCGTCTGCGCCATCTGTTTGGCATCGCCATGCTGCAGGCGGATCACCTGGGTGGTGGTGGAACGAGGTGCGTCCACGTCCAGCGAACGGGCCAGTGCCAGCAGTCGTTCGCGGGCCTGCTCGGGGCCGAAGATCAGCAGGCGGTTGGTGCGGGTATCGGCCAGCACCTTGCTGCTGCTGGTGCCGGCGCTACCGGCGACGCTGGCCTGCAGCAGCTTCTGCAGGCTTTCCACGCTTGCGTAGCGAACGTCGTAGGCGCTGTGCGCATGCAGCCTGGGCGCGTCCAGCTGCCGCAGCAAGGCCTCGATGCGGGCGATATTGCCGCGTCTATCACTGATGATCAGCGCATTGGCGGTGGGCACTGCCGCCAGGTGGGCATTGGCCGGTACCAGCGGACGCAGCATCGGCAGCAGATCGCTGACGCTGCCGTTCTGTACGTTCAGTACCCGGGTTTCGATTGCATCCGGACCACGGCCGCGGCCATCGGCGAATACGTGCGCTTCGTCGTTTGGCACCACTCGGGTCTGGGTATCTTCTTCGATCACCGCAAAACCGTGCACGGTCATCACCGACAGGAACAGCCGGCGGACCTCGGGCAGCGTCATCGGCTCCTGGGTGGTCACGCTGACATCGCCGACCACCCGTGGGTCGACGATCAAGGTGTCGCCGGTGATATTGGCCACCGCGCCAATGAAGTCACGGATATCCGTGTCCTTCATGTTGATGCTCCATTGCTGGGGCGCATCGATGGCTGGCGCGGCGCTGAGTGCTGCAGGCGCAAGCGCCAGCAGGCACAGCAGTGCCAGCCTGTGCAGCAAGCTGAGTGCGGTTGCATTGATCATTCGGCACCGCCTGCTGCTTGTGTTGTTGCGGGGCGGGGAAAGTCGAGCCTGCCAGTTACGCCGTTGCGGGTGAACAGGACATGGTCGTGCGCGATCTGCCACAGCACGACGCCGGGCAGGAACTCGTCACCAACCAACAGGTTCACGGCGCCCTGGCCCTCGATATTGATCAGTGCCTGTGATTGCCGTGGGT
This sequence comes from Stenotrophomonas sp. STEN020, assembly GCF_056760195.1. Taxonomy (NCBI): domain Bacteria; kingdom Pseudomonadati; phylum Pseudomonadota; class Gammaproteobacteria; order Lysobacterales; family Lysobacteraceae; genus Stenotrophomonas; species Stenotrophomonas sp. STEN020. The sequence continues at coordinate 10,647 of NZ_JBRREI010000031.1, read as the reverse complement.
CGGCGGCGACGATGCAGCCCTGCAGCTGCACGCCTTGCAGATTGGCTACGGCCGTTGCCGCAGGATTGCCGAACAGCCGTTGCAGCAGTTGCGGCGACAGTTGCGGGACGCTCACTGGCGCCGTGCTGGCGCTGACTGGCGGGCGGCTCATCTGCAGATAGAGCTGACGCGCCTGCCAGGACAGCGCAGCGACGGCAGAAAGTGTGATGAGGATCGCGACGATCTTCGGCAGCAGCTTGGAGGTATCAGACTGGAACATCGGTGTTACGGAATCTCCCTTGGCAAAATCCGCGCGCACAAGGGGAAGCTCGCTGCACTTTTCAGGCAACGTCGCGCTAAAGATCTCTGGTTTTCCCCTGTTTTCGCAGTGTCAGATTTTGCGAAGCCGGTACTCTAGCTGCGTATGTAAGAGAGTGCGATGCGGATACGTACGGAAGTGTGATCGTCATCCGGAAAGCGATGTCGAAGTCACGCCTTTTTGTCCGGAACATGGCATTTTCCGGGCACGTTTTTACAGGGGAAAGTGTGACATCGCTCCGCGCAGCGATATCACCTTGCAGCATTGATGTTTGAAAAGGAGCTCACGGCGTCGCCGGCACATGCTGGTGGCATGCCGACATTGCGCCTGCCGTTTGCGTTCGCGCGCCGCCATGGCGTGTTGCTGGATGATGCTGCCCGCCAGATCGTCTGCCGCAGCGATGCCGGCTTGAGTGCGCTGGCTGAAGTACAGCGCATTGCCGGTTGCGCACTGTCACAGCAGATCGTGGCCGACGAGGCCTTCGAGTTGGCACTGCAGCAGGCCTACCAGCAGGACTCCGGCACCGCCATGAGCATGGCCGACGAGCTCGGCGACAGCCTGGATCTGGCCAGCCTGGTGGAAGGCATGCCGCAGGTGGAGGATCTGCTGGACCAGCAGGACGATGCGCCGATCATCCGCCTGATCAACGCCTTGCTCGGTGAGGCGTTGGCCGAGCAAGCCTCCGATATCCATATCGAATCGTTCGAGCGCCGGCTGGTGGTGCGTTTCCGCGTGGATGGCATCCTGCGTGACGTGGTCGAGCCACGGCGCGAACTGGCAGCGTTGCTGGTGTCGCGCATCAAGGTGATGGCGCGGCTGGATATCGCCGAGAAGCGGCTGCCACAGGACGGTCGTATCTCGGTGCGGGTGGGTGGCCGCGAAGTGGATATCCGTGTGTCCACCCTGCCTGCAGCCAATGGCGAGCGCGTGGTGTTGCGTCTGCTGGACAAGCAATCCGGGCAGTTGTCGCTGCAGCACCTGGGTATGCGGGTGCGCGATGTCGGGGTGATGCAGGCCATGCTATGCAGGCCGCACGGCATCGTGCTGGTCACCGGCCCCACCGGCGCCGGCAAGAGCACCACCCTGTATGCCGGCTTGCGTACCATCAACAACCGCCAGCGCAACATCCTTACCGTCGAGGATCCGATCGAGTACCACCTCGATGGCGTCGGCCAGACCCAGGTCAATGGCCGCATCGACATGACCTTCGCACGCGGCCTGCGCGCGATCCTGCGCCAGGACCCCGACGTGCTGATGGTCGGCGAGATCCGTGACAGCGAAACCGCGCGCATCGCCGTACAGGCCTCGCTTACCGGACACCTGCTGCTGTCTACCCTGCATACCAACAGCGCGGTCGGTGCGGTCACTCGTCTGCTCGACATGGGGATCGAATCCTTCCTGCTGTCCTCCTCACTGCTAGGTGTGCTGGCACAACGGCTGGTGCGCAGGCTGTGCCCGCAGTGTCGGGCGGCAACGCCGGCCTCCAGCGCCGAGTGCGCGCAGCTGGGCATGGAAGCCTGGCAAAGGCCGTTGCTGTTCCGCGCGGTTGGTTGCGATCACTGCAAAGGCCAGGGTTACCGGGGCCGCACCGGCATCTACGAGCTGGTCGAGTTCGGCCCCGAGCTGCGCGCGCTGGTGCATGCAGGTGCCGGCGAGGCTGAGCTGCTGGAACAGGCGCGTAGGCAGGGCCCCTCGATGTTGGACGACGGCCGCGCCAAGGTGCTCGATGGCGTGACCACGCTGGAAGAAGTGTTGCGGGTTGGGCGCGACCTGTGAGTGCCCAGGTCGTAGGGAGCAGTAATTGATGGCGGCGTTCGAGTATCTGGCCTTGTCCGCCGATGGCCGTCGCCACAAGGGCGTGGTCGAGGCCGACAGTGCACGCCAGGCACGCCAGCAGCTGCGCGAGGGCAATCTGGCGCCGGTGCAGGTGGATCCGGTTGCGGCACGCGAAGGTGCGGCCAGCGGTAGCGGTGGCGGACGTATCGGCAGCGCCGATCTGGCCTTGCTGACCCGGCAGCTGGCCACCTTGGTGCAGGCCGCCCTGCCGGTTGAAGAAGCCCTGCGCGCGGTAGCCGCACAGACCAGCAAGCCGCGCATACGCGCGACCTTGTTGGCGGTGCGCGGCAGGATTCTGGAAGGGCACGGCCTGGCTGCGGCGCTGACGGCGTATCCGCGGGCCTTCCCTGGTATCTATCGGAGCATGGTCGCGGCAGGCGAACGTGGTCATCTAGGCGTGGTGCTGGAGCAGCTGGCTGACTACACCGAGCAGCGCCAGCAGTCACGGCAGCGGATCCAGCTGGCCTTGTTGTATCCGCTGATCCTGCTGGTGGTGGCTGGGTTGATCGTCAGCTTTCTGCTGGGCTACGTGGTGCCGGACGTGATCGATGTTTTCGTCGATTCCGGGCAGGCGCTGCCTTTGCTGACCCGCGCGCTGGTGGCCAGCAGCAACGCGCTCAGCCAGTGGGGGCCGTGGTTGCTGCCCGTGCTGGCCGTTGCCGGTGTGCTGGTCTGGCGTGGGTTGCAGCAGCCGGCCAAGCGCCTGCGCTGTGATACGGCGTTGCTGCAGCTGCCGTTGTTCGGCCTGCTGCTGCGCGACCTGGACAGTGCGCGCTTTGCCTCCACGCTGGCAATCCTGGTGCGCAGCGGCGTGCCGTTGGTGGATGCGCTGCGTATCGCCGCACAGGTGGTTGGCAATCAGTGCATCAAGGCCGGTCTGCTGCAGGCCGAAGTCGTTGTGCGCGAGGGCGGCAGCCTGACCCGCGCGCTGGAACAGCACACGCCGCTGCCGCCGATGCTGCTGCACATGGTTGCCGCAGGTGAGAAATCCGGTGCCCTGGACGCGATGCTGGCGCGCGCCGCACGCAACCAGGAAACCGATCTGGCCGCACGTATCGCCCTGCTGATCGGCTTGTTCGAGCCCTTCATGCTGGTGCTGATGGGCGCGGTGGTGTTGTTGATCGTGCTGGCCATCCTGCTACCGATCATGTCCTTGAACCAACTGGTGGGTTGAAACAGCAATGAACGTATCGGCAAGACAGCAGGCCGGCTTCACCTTGATAGAAATCATGGTGGTCGTGGTGATCATCGGCATCCTTGCCGCGCTGGTGGTGCCCAAGGTGATGGGGCGGCCTGAGCAGGCCAAGGTCACCGTCGCCCGCGGCGACCTCAAGGCCATTGCCTCTGCGCTGGAGATGTATCGGCTGGACAATCGCCGCTATCCGGATACCCAGCAGGGCCTGGAAGCGCTGGTACAGCGTCCGCCCAGTGGTGCCGACAACTGGAATCCCGAGGGCTACCTTGGGCGTCTGCCGGTTGATCCCTGGGGCAAGCCCTATCTGTACCTGGCACCTGGCAGCAAGGGCGCCTATGACCTGTGGAGCTACGGTGCCGATGGTCGCGAAGGCGGCGATGCTCTGGACACCGACCTGGACAGCAGGGACATCTGAGCGTGCGGCATGCGCGCGGCTACACCCTGGTGGAAGTACTGGTGGTGATGGTGATCATTGGCGTGCTGGCCGGTGCGGTGGGCTTGTCCGGGGCAGCGCGCGGCGATGCCTATGTGCTGCGCGAGGAAGCCGAGCGCTTTGCTGCGGTGCTGCGCCTGCTCACCGACGAGGCCGTGCAGGACAACCGCGAGTACGGCCTGCGCATCAGCGTGCAGGGCTACGAGGTACGCGCCTACGACGCCCGCGACGGGCGCTGGCGTGGGCAGCTGGACTGGTCGCCGCGGCAGCTGCCGCAGGGCATGCAGCTGACGTTGAGTGTGGAAGGTGCGCCGGTTGCCCTGGCGAATGCCGGCGCTGATGCAACGACGCCGCAGATCATGCTGTCTTCCTCGGCGCAGACAACGCCCTTCATCGCAACAATGACCGCCACCGACAAGCACGGCCTTGCCTACCGGATCAGCGCTGACGGCTTCAACGATCCGCAGGTGCAGCAGGTGTCGCAGCCATGAGGACGGCACGTGGATTTACCCTGCTGGAGGTGATGGTGGCGCTGGCGGTGCTGGCCGTGGTCGCCGCGATGGTGCACGTCACCCTGCAGCGCCATGTGCACAACGCGCGCCTGTTGGAGAACCGTGCGTTGGCCGGTTGGCTGGCCGATACCACCCTCGCCGAGCTGCAGCTTCAGGATGCGGCGCAGCCGGGCAGCAGTGATGTCATCGTCGAACAGGGCGATCGGCGCTGGCGGGTGCGGTGCGAGATAGAGGCCACCGCTGAACCACAGCTGCGTCTGGTGCAGCTGCGGGTGACAGATGCGGACAACGAGGATGGTGGCGTCAGCCTGACTGGTTTCGTCGGGGTGGGGCAGTGAAGCAACGCGCAGACGCCGGTTTTACCCTGCTGGAAGTGCTGGTTGCGGTGGCGATCTTCGCCCTGATCGGCATTGCCAGTCATCGTCTGCTGGTGTCCGCGATACGGGTGGACACGCAGACCCGCGAGCAGGAGCAGCAACTGCGGCAATTGCTGCGGGCAATGACTAGTCTGGAGCGTGATGTCGAGCAGGCCGTGGCGCGGCCGGTACTGGCCAGCGATGGTAGCAATGAACCTGCATTCTGGAGCGATCCCGACGGACAGGGCCTGCACTGGACGCGTGCTGGCTGGAGCAATCCGCAGGGCACGCCGCGCGCGCAGTTGCAGCGGGTGCACTGGCGCTATGGGGACTCGAATCTACTGCGCGAATACTGGCCGGTGCTCGACCGTGGCGACGACAGCACCGCGCAGCGCCAGCAGGTTCTGCAGAACATCACTGCCGTGCAATGGCGTTATCTGGATCGGCAGGGCCTATGGCGCACGCAATGGCAGGGGACGGATACGCAGCCACTGCCGCGCGCGCTGGAGGTGCGCATTGAACACGCTCGTTTCGGCGCGTTGCGGCGGGTGCTGCTGCTGCCCGCAGGTGTCACCGGGAGTCAGTCGCCATGAAGCGTACGCAGCAAGGCGTCGCGCTGATCACGGTGCTGCTGGTGGTGGCGCTGGCGGCCACCGTGTGTGCGGCCTTGGTCACCCGTCAGCAGCTGTCGATACGCGCCAGTGCCAATCAACTGCATGCGCGTCAGGCCTGGCAGTACGCGCGCGGTGGCGAGCAGCTGGCCACCGCCATGCTGATGGCGGATCTGCGCGACAGTGCTGGCATCGATCATCGCGGCGAGCCCTGGGCGCAGGGCTTGCCGGTGTATCCAGTGGACGGTGGTCAGCTGAGTGTGTCGATCGAGGATCTGTCCGGCCGCTTCAATCTCAACAGCGTTGTGCAGAACGGCGCACTGGATAGCGGTGCATTGGCACGCCTGCAGCGTCTGCTGGGCTTGCTGCGCCTGGATCCGCAGCTGTCTTGGCAGCTGGTGGCCTGGTTGGCGCCGTCGTTGGCGCCGGATGCGATCCGTCTGTCCAGCGAGCGCGAGTACCAGCGCCGCCAGCCGGCGTATCGGCCGGCGCGCCGCGCCCTGCAGGATGTCAGCGAGCTGCGCTTGCTGGCAGGCGTCGATGACGCGGTCTACCAGCGCCTGCTGCCACATGTCAGTGCGCTACCGGCAACGGCAGCGCTCAATCTCAATACCGCCGATCCGCTGCTGTTGGCCAGTCTCGCCGATGGGCTCGGCCTTGCCGATGGCCAACGCTTGGCCGCCGCTCGCGCTGGCAATGGTTTTGCCAGCGTCGATGCCTTGCTGGCACAGCCGCTGCTGCAGCGGCGGCTGGTGGCGCGCAGCGGATTGGCGGTGCGTAGCAACTGGTTCCTCGCCAGCACTGAAGTCGCCATCGGCGACCGCCGCCTGCGACTTCTGAGTACCTTGCACCGCGACGCGGGCAGCGTGCAGGTGGTTGCCCGGCAGTTGGCTCCCCCCGTATTCCCCGAGAAAGATCGATGAAACCACAACTGCCATTGCCATGCCTGTTCCTGCCTGCATGGTGCAGCGCGAGCCTGCAGGACGATCTGCAGGTCAGCTGGAGCGATGGTCAGCAGGACGCGCAGCTGCCCTTGCGTGAGGCGTTGGCAACACTCAAGGGCCGCACGATCGCCTTGATCGTGCCGGTTGAGCACGTCGCCAGTTGTGCAGTCAGCCTGCCCGCAGGCAGCAGACATTGGCAGCTGAAAGCCTTGCCCTATGCGCTGGAGCCGCTGCTGGCCGAAGAGGTGGAGGGCATGCATCTGGTCCTCGGAGAGCATCTGGATGATGGTCAGCATCGGGTGGTGGCCATCAAGCGCACTCTGCTGGAGGCCTGGTTGCGCTACCTGCGCGAAAACGGTGTGCGGGTAAGCGCAATCCATGTGGATGCGGACCTGCTGCCGAACGAGCCTGCAAGCCTGTGCTGGGACAGCTCCCGCAGCCTGTTGGCCGACACCAATGGTCTGCGGCTCGCGCTTACGCCAGCGCAGCTACCTGCAGTGCTGCAGCGGCTGCCGGGAACCTGCAAGGTATTCCACGCGCCCGACGACATGCCGCTGCTGCCGCCAGCGGCGAAGGTCGAACTGCAGGTGTTCGACGGCGCGCTGCGGGCGTGGATGGCTGGACAGTGTTCGCATGCATTGAATCTGGCACAGGGAGAATTTGCTACCGCTTCAAACATGCGGCTGCATTACTGGAAGCCAGTGGCATGGGCGCTGGCGGCTGTACTGCTGGCGCAGCTTGCATTCGATGGCGCACAGGCGTGGTTGCTGAACCAGCAGGCAGCTGGTTATCGGCAAACCAACGAAGCCATCTACAAGGGTTTGTTTCCGCAGGAGCGGCGTATCGTCGATCTGAAGGCGCAGTTCGACCAGCATCTGCGCCAAGGCAATTCCGCCACCCAGCTGCAGAGTTTGCTGGCGGCGGTTGCCGAGGCCATACCGGCCACTGCGCAGGTGCAGCTGCGACGGATGCACTATCAGGCCGGGCAGGGCGAGTTGCTGCTGCAACTGCAGGGCGAAGGCCCGGCGTTGCAGGTGCTGCAGCAAGGGCTTCAGTCCATGCCGCTGCGGGTGAAGGCGACGCGCCCGGATGAAGGCGGCCTGCAATTGAGCATTGGAGAAGCGCAATGAGTACGACTGTTTCAAACACGTCAGGAATGCAGGTCATGCGTGATCGGATCACCGCGCGCTGGCGCCTGTTGGCACCGCGCGAGCGCGCCGCATTGCAGCTGCTACTGTCGTTCGCGGCCGCGCTGGCATTCTGGTTTGCTGCATGGTCGCCGACCCGCGAAGCACTGCAGCAGGCCCGCAGCAATGTGGCTACGGAGCAACAACTGCAGAGGCACCTTCGTGCCAATGCACCACGTTTGATCGCAGCGGCGCCGCGCACTGCTGCGCCAAACCCGGAGCAGCTGCCCGCGCTGTTGACAGCGATGGCGGACAAACATGGGCTGGCAATCAGCGGGGTACAGCAGGCAGATCAGCGCATAAAGTTTGCGTTGAGTGGCACGCCAGCTGATGTGATGCTGTGGTTGCAGACGTTGCAGAGCATGGGCGTTTCCGTGGATGAGCTGACGCTCGCCCAGCAGCCCGATGCAAGCTGGAGTGGCGAGGTGTTGTTGCTCGTTTCGCGAAGCTGAACGTGACGACAGTAATGGTCTGTTGCCGCTGAAACTGTCGCATCGCACAAAAAACCGTGTTATCAATGCTCCCCATGAACGCAGCCCGCGCCAGCTTTTATTTTTGGTATTACTTTCCCAAGCCGCTGGCGGAGGAAGGACTGCGCTTACCCTGAAGAAACTTTCAGATGCATTCCCGAAAAGCCGCCAGCGAACCTGGCGGCTTTTTTCATGCCGCCACGCTGGGGCCAAACCATTCACTGGCTTTGAACTGGAGACCCCCATGCCCCCCCATACCGACGATCTGCGCATCCGCAAACTTGAACCCCTGACTTCGCCGGCGCAGCTGTTGGCGTTGCTGCCCTGTGATGAAGAAGCCTCGCAGACCGTGGCTGACGCACGCGCCTCGCTGCACCGCATCCTGCACGGTCAGGACGACCGCCTGGCTGTCGTGGTCGGCCCCTGCTCGATCCATGACCCGGTGGCGGCAATCGAATACGCCCAGCGCCTGCGTCCGTTGCGTGATGCGCTCAGTGGCGAGTTGGAAATCGTGATGCGCGTGTACTTCGAGAAGCCGCGCACCACGGTCGGCTGGAAGGGCCTGATCAACGACCCTGACCTGGACGGCAGCTTCAACATCAACAAGGGCCTGCGCGTGGCGCGCGGCCTGTTGCGTGACATCAACCGCCTCGGCCTGCCGGCCGGCGTGGAGTTCCTGGACGTGATCTCGCCGCAGTACATCGCCGACCTGGTGGCCTGGGGCGCGATTGGTGCGCGCACCACCGAAAGCCAGGTGCACCGCGAGCTGGCGTCGGGCCTGTCGTGCCCGGTCGGCTTCAAGAACGGCACCACCGGTGATGTGAAGATCGCCACCGACGCGGTCGGTGCGGCCTCGCACCCGCATCACTTCCTGTCGGTGACCAAGGAAGGCGGCACCGCCATCGTCGCCACCCGCGGCAACCCGGATTGCCACGTGATCCTGCGCGGCGGCAAGACCCCGAACTACGATGCTGCCAGCGTGCAGGCCGCCAGCGAAGTGCTGGCCAAGTCGCAGCTGCCGGCGCGGCTGATGATCGACGCCAGCCATGCCAACAGCAGCAAAAAGCCGGAAAACCAGCCCAAGGTCATCGATGACATTGCTACCCAGCTGGAAGCCGGCGAGCAGCGCATTGTCGGGGTCATGATCGAAAGCCATCTGGTTGCCGGCCGGCAGGACCTGGTCGAAGGTCAGCCGCTGGTCTACGGCCAGAGCATCACCGACGGCTGTATCGATTGGGACAGCACCGTGCAGGTGCTGGAGCGTCTGGCCGATGCGGTGCGTGCCCGCCGCCGCGCCCAGCTGGAAGCGGCCGCCTGAGGATTCCGTGACAGTTTCACTGGCGCACATCGGGCTGCCCAAGTAATTTACGCGGCGGGAGGCGGTAGGCCTCCCGCCTGCTGTGAAGACAGGGGAGCACCGTCTCCGGCAGGAAGCCTATGAATCAACGCTCCATGGAGAAGGAACTGATGCGTACCCGTATGTGCACTGTGGCACTGGCATTGATGCTGGTCCCGTCGCTGGCGCTGGCCAAGAAGGAAGTCGTGGATTCGGGCAGCGGCTGCCTGCAGAACCTGTCGGTGGCCGGTGGCTTCACCAGCGGCAAGCAGTTCCTGGCATCGACCGACCATGAAGGCATCAGCTACCCCGTCGCGTTCGCCAAGACCGTGGCCGCGATCGAAGCCGAAGGCATGGTTGGTATTTATCCGAACGAGACCACTGGCTATATCGCTGCGGAAAACCCGGTCCGTGGTGGTGGCGGTTCAACCGTGCCGCTGCGCACCACCGTGCGTCGCCAGCCTGATGGCAGCGTCCGCGTAGAAGTGCGTTTCAGCATCAAGGGCGGTCAGATGACCTCCAACAAGGCGGTTGGCGAAGGCCTGTGCAAGATTGCCGACGCAGCCAGCCTGTAAATCGGGGCAGGGCCAGGTGAAGGGGCTGTGGTTTCTGTATCTGCTGGAATGCCGCGATGGCAGCTACTACGCGGGTATCAGTACCGATGTGGAGGCCCGTTTCCTGGCCCATGTTGCCGGCAAGGGCGCGCGTTATACCCGCGCGCACCCGCCGCTGCGGGTCCTGGCAAGCCGCGCCTATGCCGACCGCTCGGCCGCGTCACGCGCCGAGTGGCAAATCAAGCAGCTGCCGCGCGAGCGCAAGCTGGCCTGGCTGGAACGGACGGAGGATTGAGGTAGAGTCGTACCTGTAGCCGCGGCAGCTAGCGGCTTCCAACGTCCGGTCATCCGGGCAACAGCCACGCATGCGGCGGCGGTAGCAGGGCGGCAGCGTGCCGGCATCATCCTCAAGTGGGGTATTGCAATGGCAGGTTGGTACGAGTTGGACAAGAGCAGCGACGGTCAGTACTACTTCGTGCTCAAGGCAGGCAACGCCGAGGTCATCCTGACCAGCGAGCGTTACACCGGTCGCGCTGGTGCAGAGAACGGCATCGCCTCGGTGCAGAAGAACAGCCCGGATGAAGCGAACTACGAGCGCAAGACTGCCAGTGACGGTCGCTACCATTTCAATCTGAAAGCGGCCAACCACCAGGTGATCGGCAGCAGCCAGATGTATGCATCGCAGGCCGCGCGCGAAGCCGGCATCACCAGCGTCAAGGGCAATGGCCCCAGCACCACGATCAAGGACAAGACCGCGTAGCGGTGTTGTAGCTGTTGTGCTGAAAAAGGAAAAACCCGGGCAAAACCCGGGTTTTTTCAATTGTAGTGGGGGGCCAAACTCGGCGCGGACCGGTGATAAGCAAGCCCGCGCGCGGGGGGGGGGGGGGGGGGGGGGGGGGAGTTTGTGTGGTTTAG
>NZ_JBRREI010000030.1:0-60214 GCF_056760195.1 Stenotrophomonas sp. STEN020 | reverse complement strand
TCCCCTCATTCCATCCCCCCTGCGGGGTCGGGGCCTTGGGCGCCCGGGCAAAGGGGCAAGCGGGGGGTGGTTTTTTCTTGGGCGGGGGGGCCCAGCCCCCCCCCACAACACCCGGAATCTTTGCTGATCAAATGGCAGACAGCACAAGGCCACCGCATGCGGTGGCCTTGTGCTTACATCAAACCGCTGTGTGGATTACTTGGCCGGTTCGAGCTTGATCCAGTCCAGCGTCCACATGTTCGGCCGAGTGTCGCCGGTGAAGCGTACGCACAGGTCGCCGCGTGTTGCCGGCGCGGTGATGCTGGCGTCAAGCTCAAGGAAGCCGTCGGCATTCGGCTCGGCCGGCAGCGGCACGGAGGCAAGCGGCTTCCCTTCGCAGTTGGCCAGGATTTCCATTTCGCCATGGGCAGTACGTGCCGGTGCGAACTTGCGTGACGGTTCGTCGTGGGCCAGCTGGAAGTTGTACGGAATACGGCCGGCGCGCACCTTGATGCGGCTGACGTCCGACAGATCAACATCGCTCCACAACCAGCACGGGTTGAAGATGTTGACGTTGAACACTTCGCGCTCGCCGTCGGCCGGGCCGTCGTCTTCCAGCCGCAGCAGCAACTTGCCGCCATTAGGGCACAGGCCGAGCTGGGTGTCTTCACGGGTCAGCAGCGAGGCGGCATCCAGCTTGAAAGTGTTGGCTGCAGCCAGCGGCTTGCCATCGAAGAACGCCGCGGTCTGTACCTGCACCGGCACCTTCAACTGCAGCGGCTGTGCGTACAGCGGCGAGCTGGCGCTGACCGCGCTGCCATCCAGCGTGTAATGCACCGGGTAGCCAAGCGGGTTGTTGAGGCTTACCTGCACCGCGCCGGTGCGGTGTTCGCCCTTGTCCTGCATGTCGACCTGGAACGGCGTCTTCGCATAGGCGATGTTCATCGCCCGGTAGCGCTGCAGCTGCTGCGGCAGGCGCTGCAGGAAGTTGCCGAAGTTGCGCTTGTCCTGCGGGCTCCAGCCGGTTTCTGCGACCGCGGCCAGGCGCGGGAACAGGTTGTGCTCCAGGTTCTGATCGTTGCGGGTGTGCTCGTTGAACATATTGGCTTGCAGGCCAAGGATATGCGCGCGCTTGTCGGCAGCAAGTTCGGCCGGCACCGGTTCGAACTCGTAGGCCTTCTGCAGGGTGATGGTGGTCGGGCGGCCCGGCGGCTCGTTCGGCGACTCGGTCTGCAGGTAGTCCATGTACATATGGGTGACCGGCGACATCACCACGTCGTGGCCTTCGCTGGCGGCCTTGAGCCCGCCTTCGGTGCCGCGCCAGGACATCACAGTGGCTTCCGGCGGCAGGCCACCTTCGAGGATTTCGTCCCAGCCGATCAGGCGGCGGTCGTGCTGCTCCAGGAACTTCTCCAGACGCTTGATGATATGGCTCTGCATTTCCATCTCATCCTTGGCGCCGAGCTCGCGCATGCGCTCCTGCACGCGCTTGGAGGCGATCCACTGATCCTTGACCGCTTCGTCGCCGCCGACGTGCACGTACTTGGACGGGAACATCTCAATCACTTCTTCCAGCACGTTCTCCAGGAACTGGAAGGTGTTTTCCTCGGTGTTGAACAGGTTCTGGAAAACGCCCCACTGGTTGTCGATGACCAGTTTCTGATCGGTGGTACCCAGTTCCGGATAGGCGACGATGGCGGCGGTGGCATGGCCGGGCACGTCGATTTCCGGAATCACCTGGATATGGCGTTCGGCGGCGTAAGCGATGATTTCGCGGATCTGCTCCTGCGTGTAGTAGCCGCAGTACTGGCGCGGCTCGCCAGTGGCGGCGTTGCGGCCGGCATCACCCAGTGCCACACGGCAGCTGCCGACTTCGGTGAGTCTCGGATAGCGCTTGATCTCCATGCGCCAGCCCTGGTCATCGGTCAGATGCCAGTGGAAGGTATTGAGCTTGTGCTGCGCCATCGCATCGAGCAGTTTCTTGATCTCGTCCATGCTCTGGAAGTGGCGCGCCGAGTCGAGCATGAAGCCACGCCACGGGAAGCGCGGGGTGTCAGAGATGGTGGCGGCGGCGACGTGGCCGGGCGTGTTGCCGGTCAGCAGCTGGGCGGCGGTGACCGCGCCGTAGAACAGGCCGACATCATCACCGGCGCTGATGTCGATGCCGGTGTTGGAAACCTTCAGTGCATAGCCTTCGGCGGTGTTGAGCGCCGAAGGATCGAGGCGGAAGCGGATCTGCGCCTTGCTGGCGTTGTCGGCCACGGCAAGGGTCGGGCCGCCGTTCTGCTTGAGCAGGGTCACGAACTGTGCGGCGGCGCGGCGTGCAGCCTCGTCGTTGCCGCCGACGCGGGCGGAACTCTTCAACACGAAGTCCTTGCCGCCATCAGCCTGGTAGTTGGCGGGCAGGGGGACAAGCGAAGGGGCGGAGGTGGTGTCGGCGGCCTGCACCTGCAGGGCGGACATGCCCAGCAATACGCAGCTGCTGAGCCACGGCGCGCGGCTGCGCTTGTGGAAGGACTTCGTCATGGGCGGAGCTCCTGTTTGTGCTTGGGCGGCAGTGTGTAGTGCCGCATGGATCTTGTGTAGTGCCGAGCCAAGCTCGGCAAGGTGTCGTCATGTAGTGCCGAGCCATGCTCGGCATCGGTTTCACTTCAGCTCTTCTTGTAGTGCCGAGCCATGCTCGGCAGGGGCTCTACGGGTAACGCCTCTGCCGAGCATGGCTCGGCACTACAGAAAGCCACAGCGTTGCCGAACATGGCTCGGCACTGCATGAAGCAAAAAAAAGCCGGGCCCGGAATGATCCAGGCCCGGCGGGTCACACTAACCGGCGATGTTGCGCGCCGGGATGGATCAGAACTTGAAACGCAGGTTGGCCATGTAGCGGCGGCCGGTGAAGTACTCCGCAGCCAGCGCTTCTTCCTGGGCAACGTACTGCTTGTACTTCTCGTTCAGCAGATTCATCGCATCCAGCGACAGGCTCAGGTTGTCGGTGAAGTTCCAGCCCAGGCTCGCGCTCAGGTCAGCATACGCATCGGTGGTTGCAGCCGGTGCACCGGCGACATAGCCAACACCTTCGTACTTGCTGCGCCAGTTGTAATTGACACGGGCGCTGAACTGCTCGTTTTCAAAGTACGGGCTGACGCTGACGGTGCTGCGCGACAGGTAAGGCATGTTGTTGCCGGCGTCAGTATTGCCGGTTGCGTAGGTGTAGTTGGCGATCAAGCCAAGGCCGGTATCACCGAATGCCTGCTGGTAGTTGACGTTGAAGCCACGGACGCTGGCACCACCGGCATTGCGCGGACGGGTGACGCTGTAGTCGCAGAAGCCGTCGGCGGTACAGCCGTGCGAGCCAACCGTGGTCAACCAGGTGGTCGGGTTGCTGTCACGCATCGAGTTGTAGCGACGCTCCGTGCCCGGGGTCTGCAGCACGTAGTTCTGGGTCTGCTTCAGGAACACCGAGCCTGCCAGGATCGACTGCGGAGCGAAGTACCACTCGGCCGACAGGTTGAAGTTGTAGGCCTTGTACGGGTCCAGATCCGGGTTGCCGCCCGAGCCGGTCATCATGGTGTCGTTGAGGAACAGGTTGTTCGACATCAGGTTGTACGGTGCCCAGGCGATGACCTTGGCAGCCGAGGCGCGCAGCACCACATCGCCACCATTGTCATAGACCAGGTTGAGCGAGGGCAGCATGTTGCTCTTCTTGCTCTTGCTGGTCTGCCACCACTCGGCCGGCGCCGGCAGTACCGGCACGTTGTCGCCGTAGACATAGGCGCTGCTGTCGGTCTTGGTCTGAACCCAGCGTACGCCGACGTTACCGCGCAGGGCGCCGGTGGAGAAGTTCAGCTGCGTGTAGGCGGCAGTGGTCTTCTGTTCCAGTTCCCAGGTGTTGTTCAACAGGCTGGAGGCGTCGGAACGGGAGTAGTTCACCGGGCTGCCGTGAACCCAGCTGATCACGTTGCCCTGGCCGACCTGCGGGTGGTGGCTGGTGTTGCCGAACACGCCGCCCAGGCTGCCGAGCAGGTTGGTGTTGCCGATGGTGCCGACGTCAGCCAGGGTGCCGGTACGCACGCCGCCGTACACGCCAAGGCCGTAGTTCTCCGTGTGCTCGGTGCGACGCACGCCAACCAGCAACTGGTTGAAGATGCCGTCGAAGTTCTTGCTGAAATCCAGCTGCGCGTACTTGTCCTTGGCTTCGGAGCTGAACACGCCGTTGTTGCCGAAGATGTTGCCCCAGTTGGCCGGGTCGTAATACGCAGCCTGGTCGTCAGCCTGGAAGCCCTTGCGGTAGTCCCAGCTATACGCGCCGCTGTAGACCGGCTCGATCAGGTACTGGCTGATGTTCGGGTTCTCGGACTTGCTGGTGCCGATCTTGCCGCCCAGCTTCCAGCCATCACCGCGGTACTGCAGGTCCAGGTCCACGCCCTTGGTGGTCACTTCGGAGAAGCGCACCTGGTTGTCGTAGATGATGCCGGTGCCGCTGCCGGGATTGGCATTGGTGTGGCCGCCGGTGACGAAGCCGCCCGGGCCGGTCGGGTTGAAATAGTCGACGGCCTGCATGGACGAGTTGTTCTGCGTCATGAAGTTGTACATCGACTGGTTGTAGCTGTCGAAGTTCTCCTTGATGTACAGGCCGCTCAAGGTACCTTCGAACTGGTCGTTGGGCTTGAACTGCAGGTTCACCAGGGCGCTGTCGCGCTTGCGCTCCTGCTGGAAGTAGGCAACGTTGATTTCCTGCGCGACCTTGTCGGTCGGACGCAGCTCACCCTTGGCAATCTGGGCGGCAACGTTCGGATTGACCGCGGCGAAGTCGGCAACGGTGCTGTATCCGAAGATTTCGATGCCCTGGCGATCGACCTTTTCTTCGTGGCGCTGGGCGGCAACGTTGACGCCCCAGGTGGAATCGTCATTCTTCCAGCTGTAGAGCACCGAGATGTTCGGGCTGCCCTTCTTGGCCTGGTCGTTGTAGCTGTAGCCGACCGAGCCACTGACCGAATTGGCGTCCATGTCCAGCGGCTTGCGCGAATGCATCATCACCGTGCCGCCAAGGCTGCCTTCCGGCAGGCGGGCTTCGGATGACTTGATGATTTCCAGGCGACCCAGTACTTCCGGGGCCAGCATGGTGTAGTCGAAGCCACGGTTCGGCGATTCGCCATACAGCCAGATGGCCTGGGCAACCGGGTGGCCATCGATGAAGCTCAGGTTGAGGCTCGGGTCGGTGCCGTCGATGCTGACGCGCTCGCCCTGGCCGAAGCGGCGGTCGATGGTGACGCCCGGGATCAGCGCCATGGCTTCGGCGGCGTTGGTGTTCGGGAACTTGCCGATGTCTTCAGCGGTGATCGACTCGGAGACCGTGTCGTTGTTGCGCTTGCTGTCCAGCGATTTTTCAAGGCTGGCGCGGATGCCGGTGACGGTCACGGTATCCAGGTCGGTGGCGTTCTGCGGAGCTTCCTGCGCATGTGCGCTGAAGGCGAGGCAGCTGACGATGGCTGCCGAAAGAAGGGTCTTGCGATGCATGTTGTCTCTCCTCAACATCAAGATTGATTGGCACTGCGTGCCGCGTTACTGCAGGGTCCTGCTGGTGGATCTGTTGCTTATGCTGCTGAAGGCTTACGTGGCCGACTTTTCCAGATACCAACTGGCGGCGCCGATGACGCCCAGTTGCCCGTGCTCTACCAGTTTCACGGGAATGCTTTGCAGCGCCTTGCGCATCGGCCCCTTGTTGAGGAAGCGTTCGACGAAGGTGCTGTTCAAAAGAAATTGGCTGATCTTCGGCAGGATGCCGCCGGCCAGATAGACGCCGCCCTGCACGCCATAGAGCAGGGCCATGTCGCCGATGGTCGAGCCGAGGATTCCGCAGAACAGCTGCAGGGTTTCCACGGCCAGCGGGTCGCTGCCATCGCAGGCAGCGGCGCTGACGGCATCGGGCGTGGTGTGTGCCGGCGCGACGCCGCGCACAGCGCACAGTGCGTTGTACAGATTGAGCAGGCCGGGGCCGGACAGTGCCTGTTCGATGGAAACATGCGGGCGGTCCTGCAACATCTGCTGCAGCACGGCCATTTCCAGTTCGGTGGTGGCGGCCAGCGAGGCCTGGCCGGCTTCGGTAGCCAGGACCACGGAGCGGTTGCCGACCGGAATCCACACCGCGGCGCCCAAGCCGGTGCCCGGGCCGATCACCAGGGTCGGGCCACGCTCGGCTTCGGCTGGGCCGGTCAGCTGCAGCACCTGGCTGGCGCTGATGTGACCGGCGGCATGTGCGACGGCTTCAAAATCATTGACCAGATGCACGCCGGCAAAGCCGAGGTCATCGCGGATGCGATTGGAGGACAGCGGCCACGGCAGGTTGGCCGAGATCACCGTGCCGTCCGGCAACGCGTAGCCGGCGGTGGCGATCACGCAATGCTCGACCGGCGGGTTGTGGCTGGCGAAGTCGGACAGGATCGCGCTGAGGCTTGGATAGTCCGCGCAGCGGTACTTGCGATAGGACAGCACGTCGATGGCCGGGTCGTTGGCTGCGGCAGCCCGGATCAGGCCGACGCGGACGTGCGTGCCACCCACATCGGCGGCGAAGAAGGGCCGGGAGGCGGGGTCAAGGCGGGTGGTCTGCAGTGGGGGGACGACAGCTGTCACTCGGTTTCCCTATGGCGAGGCGGAGCGCCCGGAGGGGCACCATTGGGGGCGAGTCTGTAATCGTTCTGACAACGATGTCAACGAATAATTGAAACTTTCGATGTTGCGCTGCAGCGCGTCTGCGCAAACCCTGCAACGCCTGCATTTGTTGCATCCGATAGCGTGTAGTGGCTGAACTTGCAGGGTTTTACGGCGAAAGCCTGATCCTTCCGGGCTTGTAGGGCATTTCTGATGATTCATCGCAATAGCCCTGCGTTGTCGCGTTGTTGACAAACTTGTCCGCAGCAAACCATAAATGTGACAACGTTGTTCCCACGTAATCGCCGGACGGCCTCGATCCGTCTCCCGCATCCGCAGGAGCTTTGCCCATGTCTGCTGTTCCCGTCTCGACGCCGCGTACCAGCATGGCGTCGTCCATTGCCATCGTCGGCGTGTTGTTCTTCATCATCGGCTTCTGTACCTGGATCAACGGCCCGTTGATCACCTTTGTCCGCCTGGCCTTCGACGTAAACGAGGTGTCAGCGTTCCTGGTATTGATGGTGTTCTACCTGTCGTACTTCTTCCTGGCCTTGCCGGCGTCGTGGATTCTCGGCCGCACCGGCATGAAGAAGGGCCTGGCCCTGAGCCTGGCAGTGATGGCGGTTGGTGCGATGGGGTTCGGCGAGTTCGCCACCCAGCGCTGGTTCGGCGGCGCGCTGGCCGGTCTGTTCGTGATCGGCGGCGGCATGGCCTTGCTGCAGACCGCAGTCAATCCCTACATCAGCATCCTCGGCCCGATCGAAGGCGCTGCGCAGCGCATCGCGCTGATGGGTATCTGCAACAAGATTGCCGGCATCCTCGCGCCGGTGGTGATCGGCACCTTCGTGCTGCATGGCATCGGCGACCTGGAAAGCCAGGTACAAGCGGCCGACGCCGCGACCAAGGCCGACTTGCTCAATGCCTTCGCCGCCAAGATCCACACTCCCTATATGGTGATTGCCGGTGTGCTGCTGCTGGTTGCAGTGGGCGTGCTGTTCTCGCCGCTGCCGGAAGTGCAGCCGGACCAGGCCAATGCTGTTGCCAACGATGGCAAGGCCGCAAAGCGCAGCATCTTCCAGTTCCCGCACCTGTGGCTGGGCGTGATGTGTCTGTTCGTCTACGTCGGCGTGGAAGTGATGGCAGGTGATGCCATCGGTACCTACGGCAATGCCTTCGGCCTGCCGCTGGATCAGACCAAGCTGTTCACCTCCTACACCCTGTTCGCGATGCTGGTGGGCTATGTGATCGGCCTGTTGGTGATCCCGCGCTTCATCTCGCAGGAAAAGTACCTGGCGGTGTCGGCGGTGCTAGGTGTGGTGTTCACCCTGGGCGCGTACTTCACCCACGGCTATGTGTCGGTGGGCTTTGTTGCCGCGCTGGGCTTTGCCAACGCCATGATGTGGCCGGCGATCTTCCCGCTGGCGATCCGCGGCCTGGGCCGTTTCACCCAGATTGGTTCTGCCCTGCTGGTGATGGGTATTGCCGGTGGCGCGATCATTCCGCAGGCCTTTGCCCTGCTCAAGCATGCGTACCCGGAACACTTCCAGTTGGTGTTCGCCGCACTGATGATCCCCTGCTACCTGTACATCCTGTACTTCGGCACCGTAGGTCACAACGCGGGCAAGGCACGTGGCGCCTGAATCAAGCATCATGGCGGCAATCGAGCCAACGCGGGAACCGGTAATGCGTAGACCCACCATCAAGGATGTCGCCGAGCGGGCCAAGGTCTCATTGAAGACCGTATCGCGGGTGATCAATAACGAGCCTTCGGTGATGCAGGCCACCCGCGCGCGCGTACTGCGCGCGGTGGCCGAGCTGGACTATGAGCCCGATCCGTCCGCGCGCAACCTGCGCAGCAACACCACCTTCGTGATCGGGCTGGTGTACGACAACCCCAATCCGTACCACATCATCGGGGTACAGAACGGTGTGCTGTCGGCCTGCCGCGAGACCGGCTTTGGCCTGCAGATCCATCCCTGCGATTCGACCTCGCCGATGTTGGCCGAGGAATTGGCCGATTGGGTGCAGCGTTCGCGTCTGGCCGGCTTGGTGCTTACCGCGCCGATGTCCGAGCGCCCGGAACTGGTATCCGCGCTCAATGCACGCGGCATCAAGACCGTGCGCATCATCGCTGCCACAGAAGATCCGGGCGATGGCCCCTGCGTGTTCGTTGACGACCGCGATGCCGCCTACGAAATCACCGAGCACCTGATCCAGCTTGGCCACCAGCGCATCGGCTTCCTGTGGGGCGGCACCTCACATCGCTCCAGCGGCGAGCGTTATGCCGGCTACGAAGCGGCGCTGAAGGACTACGGCATTCCGCTGGACAAGCACCTGGTCATCCCGGGCGACTACACCTTTGATGATGGCTTCCGTGGAGCGCGCCGCCTGTTGGCGCTGCGTGAACCGCCTACCGCCATCTTCGGCTCCAACGACGAGATCGCCGCTGGCGTGTTGGCCGCAGCCAACTCGGCCGGTTTGAACGTGCCTTACGACCTGTCCATTGCCGGTTTCGAGGACAGCCCGTTCTCGCGCCAGTCGTGGCCGGCGCTGACCACCGCCAAGCAGGCTACCGGCGATATCGCCCGCCACGCGGCGCGTTTGCTGATCAGCCAGCTGCGTACCGATGCCTACGAAGACAGCCCGGCACAGCTGCAGAACCAGGGCTTCGTACCGCAGCTGGTGGTACGTGGTTCCACCGCACCGCTGCGCCAGCAGCCGGCGCGACCTCCTTCATCTCCCCCCGACCTCTCCGAGTAACGATCCATGGCACTGCCGAGTGAAACCGAAACCCTGATGTTCAACGAGGCCGCGGAAAGCGCCTCTGTCATCGCCGCCCAGTTCGCACGCAACCGCGACGTGGTGCAGGCCCTGGCCGCCGACCTGCGCCAGAACCCGCCACCGTTCGTTGTCACCTGCGCCCGTGGCAGTTCCGATCACGCGGCAACCTATGCCAAGTATCTGTTCGAGACCCAACTCGGGCTGGTCACCGCTTCGGCCTCGCCGTCGGTGGGCTCGGTCTATGAAGCGCCGCTGCAGCTGCGCGGCGCGCTGTATATCGTGATCTCGCAGTCCGGCAAGAGCCCGGATCTGCTGCGCAATGCCGAGGCCGCCAAGGCCGCCGGCGCGCGCGTGGTAGCGCTGGTCAATGTCGAGGATTCGCCGCTGGCATTGCTGGCCGAAACCGTCATTCCGCTGGGTGCTGGCGTCGAGCGCAGTGTCGCCGCGACCAAGAGCTACCTGGCCTCGCTGGCCGCGATCCTGCAGTTGGGCGCTTACTGGAAGAACGATCCGGCCCTGATCGCCGCACTGGATGCGTTGCCGGCGGCGATGTCCGAGGCATGGGCATGCGACTGGACGGCGGTGACCGACGGTCTGGTTGATGCGCACAATCTGTTCGTGCTCGGCCGCGGCCCCGGCCTGGCTGCAGCGCAGGAAGCCGCGCTGAAGTTCAAGGAAACCTGCGGCCTGCACGCCGAAGGCTATAGCTCGGCCGAAGTGAAGCACGGCCCGATGGCGCTGGTCGGCCGCGACTTCCCGGTACTTGCCTTTGCCCAGCCCGACGAAACCGGCGCCGGCACCCGTGCCGTGGCCGAAGAGTTCGCCGCACGCGGCGCGCAGGTGTGGCTGACCGGCGAGGGCGGCAACCTGCCGACCGCTGCTGCTCCGCATCCGTTGTGTGCACCGCTGCTCACCATCCAGAGTTTCTACCGCGCGATCAACGCGCTGGCGCTGCGCCGTGGCAACAACCCGGACCTGCCGCCGCACCTCAACAAGGTGACGGAAACGGTCTGATGAAAACCGCGCTGCGCAATGGCCGGGTACTTGCCGGCGAGAACTTCCGTGACGATGTCGCGGTATTGATCGAAGACGGCCGCATCACTGCGGTCGTCGCCAGCGATGACCCGGCGGTTGCCGCGGCTGATGCGCAGGTGGACCTGGGCGGCGGCTGGCTGCTGCCCGGTTTCATCGACGCCCAGGTCAATGGCGGCGGCGGTGCATTGTTCAACAACCAGACCGACGTCGATGCACTGCGCACGATGGTGGCCGGGCATCGCCGCTACGGCACCACCGGCATGTTGCCGACCTTGATCAGCGACGACGCCGAAGTGATGGCGCGCGCGGTGCAGGCGACCCGCGAGGCGATCGCCAGCAAGGTGCCGGGCGTGCTCGGCATCCATCTGGAAGGCCCGTATATCGCACCGGCGCGCAAGGGTACTCACGATGCCGGCAAGTTCCGCGTGCCGGATGCAGATGAAGTACGCATGGCGACGGCGCTGGATAACGGTGTCACCCTGATCACCTTGGCACCCGAGCGCGTGCCGGCGGCGACGATCCAGCAGATGGTTGCCAATGGCGCCATCGTTGCTGCCGGTCATACCGCTGGCACTTACGACGAGATCCGTGCGGGTCTGGATGCCGGCATCACCGGGTTCACCCATCTGTACAACGCGATGTCGCCGTTGCAGGGACGTGATCCCGGCGCGGTCGGCGCGGCGCTGGAAGATGCCGACAGCTGGTGCGGCGTGATCGTTGATGGCGTGCACGTACATCCGGCCAGCCTGCGCGTGGCGTTGGCGGCCAAGCCGCGCGGCAAGGTGTTCCTGGTTACCGATGCGATGCCGATGGTGGGCTCGGACAACCCGGCGTTCGAGCTGTATGGCGAAACCATCACCGCCGTGGATGGCGTGGTCCGCAATGCCGCTGGTGCTTTGGCTGGTTCGGCCTTGGACATGATCACCGCCGTGCGCAATACGGTTGGACTGCTTGGTTTGTCGTTGGCCGAGGCCTCTCGTATGGCATCGACGTATCCGGCGCGGTTCCTGGGCCTGGATGATCGCTACGGGCAGATTGCGGCCGGCTACCAGGCCGACTTCGTGCTGCTGGATACCGATCTGCAGGTACAGGGCACCTGGATTGCCGGTCAACGCGACTGAGTTTCGGCCAATGAACAACGCCATCCGTTATGCCTCGGTGGATGCCCTGCGCGGCATCACCGTGGCGGCCATGCTGCTGGTCAACAACCCCGGCAGCTGGAGTTACGTCTACGCGCCGCTGCGGCATTCGGAATGGAATGGCTGCACACCGACCGATCTGGTGTTTCCGTTCTTCCTGGTGATCGTCGGCGTGTCCATCGCGCTGGGCGTGGTGCCGCGAGTGGAGCAGGGCGCTGATCGTGGTGCGCTGACAAAGACGGTGCTGATCCGTGCCGCACGTATTCTGGGTTTGGGCCTGATGCTGCACTTTCTTGCCTGGTGGTGGCTGGATCTGCCGCACTACCGGCCATGGGGTGTGCTGCAACGCATTGGCCTGTGCTTTGCGCTTGCTGGCATGGCGGCGATCTGGTTGAAGCCGCGGCTGCAGTGGTTGTGCATCGGCGTGCTGTTGACCGGCTACGCCGCACTGCTGGTGGCCGGCGGTTCGCTGGAGCCCTGGCTCAACCTGAGCAGTCGCGTGGATACCGCATTGTTCGGAACGCTGCTGTATCAATACGACCCGGCCGCGGGTCATGGTCACGATCCGGAAGGCATGGTGTCCACGCTGGGCGCACTGGCCTCGACTTTGCTAGGTCTGCGCGCTGGTGCGTTGCTGCGGCAGCGCCCGTGGCGATTGCTGCCAGGGGCTGTGTTGTTGTTGCTGGCTGGCGGCCTGTGGGCGCAGTGGCTGCCCTTGAACAAGAACCTGTGGACATCGTCGTATGTGTTGTGGACCGGCGGGTTGGCGTTCGCGGGACTGTGGCTGGCGCACATCCTGATCGATTGCCGGCAATGGCCTGCCCTAGGCCGCCGCTTCGGCGTCAACGCAATCACCGCCTATGCCGGTTCGTCGGCAATGGTGTTGGCGATGATGGCCACCGGCAGCTGGAACTGGCTGTGGGAGCAGCTGTTCAACCGCTGGCTGACCCCTATGGGCGGCGCACAGTTCGCCTCGCTGGCGATGGCGTTGAGCTTTGTTGCTATCTGGTGGCTGCCGATGGCGTGGATGGATCGCCGCAAGATCTATCTGAAAATATGAGACTGCGGGTTGTAGGAGCCGCGTAAGCAGCGAGGCTGGTGATACATCGCCAACCGCAGCAAATGCAATTGCACAATCCAGCGGCGCCTTTCGCATCGTCAGCTTCGCGGCTTACGCCGCTCCTACAAACAGTCCCGCTCCCGGTTTTTTCGCGGTCTTAGGCAATCACCGCACCGCGCTGATCGCTCTGATGCGTGCCTTCTTCAATGCTTCGCCAATGGCTGGGCCTTGCAGGCCTTCAGTGGCGATATCACGCGCATTGATCGCCAGCGCCGCCGCGTGCATACGCTGCAGGGTTGCACGTTGCGGGTAGTCGCTGTCTTTGAAGCCAAGCCGGCCGCGTTTGTCGCATTCGCAGACCAGGGCCATCTGCGCGATGCGCTCGGGACGGCGGAAGCCATCGCAGCGTTGGATCAGTTCCAGCACGGTGGCATCGCGCAGTTCGTCGATGCGGTGCACGTTGAGGTGCTCGCGGCAGACCGCTTCTGCCAGTTGGCGATGATCGAGCGGAATCTTCAGGCGCTCGCAGAGCTGGGCCAGCGGCTTCAGTCCGCGCTGCTCATGCATGATGTGGCGCGGCAGTTCGTCGGTTGGGGTCAATGCCTTGCCCAGATCATGGGTGAGGGCGGCGAAACCGATCAGGTCATCACCCGGTGCCAGCAGTGCGGCCATGTCGCTGACCATCTCCTGGTGCACGCCAGTATCCACTTCCGGGTGGAATTCGGCGCGTTGCGGTACGCCGTACAGCGCGTCCACCTCTGGCAGGATCACTGCCAGCGCACCGGTATCGTGCAGGCAGCGCAGGAAGGCGGAAGGTTGTTTCATGGTGAGGCTGCGCCGTAGTTCCTGCCAGATACGTTCCGGTACCAAGGCATCGAGTTCACCGCTGGCTGCCATCTCGCGCATCAGCGCGGCGGTTTCAGGTGCCAGGGTGAAGCCTAACGGTGCGAAGCGGGCCATGAAGCGAGCCGCACGCAGAACCCGCAGCGGGTCCTCGACGAAGGCTGGGCCGACATGGCGCAGCACGCGTTGTTCGATGTCGCGAACGCCGCCCCAGGGATCGACCAGCTCACCGGTTTCCTCATCGCGGGCGATGGCATTGATGGTGAAGTCGCGGCGCTGCAGATCCTCTTCCAGCGACACCGACGGATCGGCATCGACCACAAAGCCGCGATAGCCACGCCCGGATTTGCGTTCAGTGCGTGCCAGTGCGTATTCCTCACCGGTCAGCGGATGCAGGAATACCGGGAAATCCTTGCCTACGGCCTTGAAACCGTCTGCTTCCATCTGCGCTTGAGTGGCACCGACCACCACCCAGTCACGGTCACCGGCCTGCAGGCCGAGCAGGGAATCGCGGACAGCGCCGCCGACGAGATAAGTCTTCATGCAGCCATGATAAGTCGGATGGCCGGTTGCGCATGTAGTGCCGAGCCATGCTCGGCAGGGGCCTTACTAGCGAAAAGCTGCCCTCACCCCAACCCCTCTCCCGCTTCGCAGGAGAGGGGCTAAAGCCGTAGTGCCGAGCCATGCTCGGCAGGGGCACTACCAGCAATGCATGCTGTTGTGGGAGCGGCGTAAGCCGCGAAGCTGACAATGCTGGAAGGCCTCAAAAGCCAACCCCTCCCCAACCCTCCCCTTCGCTGCGCGAAAGGGAGGGGGCAGAAACGGTAGTGCCGAGCCATGCTCGGCAGGGGCTGTACAGGGAAGGCCTCAGCCGAGCATGGCTCGGCACTACAGGTGTTACGGGGCTTGTTGGCAGCTGAAGGCTTTGCGCGCGCCCTGGGTCTTGCCGACCATGCGGTCGCTCAGGGTCAGAGCGTTGTTGTTGAGGCGCCAGTCGTAGATCACGCTGAAGGCCAGCACGCGCGCAACATACTCACGGGTTTCCTTGTAGCTGATGGTCTCGATCCAGAAATCCGGGTCGTAGTTCGGGCGTTGGCTCTGCCAACGTGCGGTCGGCGTGGGGCCGGCGTTGTAGGCGGCGATGGTGACGTAGGGCAGGCCGTTGTACTTGTCCATCAACTGGCGCAGGTAAGCGGTGCCGATGGCGATGTTGGTGTCCGAGTCGTACAGGCTGTCCGCACCGCCATAACCGCTCAGGCCGATGCTCTTGGCTACGCTGGCGCCGGTGGCGGGCAACACCTGCATCAGGCCCATGGCGTTGGCCGGTGAGCGTGC
Organism: Stenotrophomonas sp. STEN020; assembly: GCF_056760195.1. NCBI lineage: Bacteria > Pseudomonadati > Pseudomonadota > Gammaproteobacteria > Lysobacterales > Lysobacteraceae > Stenotrophomonas > Stenotrophomonas sp. STEN020. Next base: position 45,397 of record NZ_JBRREI010000030.1, on the reverse strand, counting down.
GTTCGGATTGAAGATGCTTTCGGCGCGGATCTCCGCAGCAATCCACGCCGGGTCCAATGCGTTGCGTGCAGCTTCGCGGCGGATCGTGTCGTCGTGGTGCAGCGGGAAGCGCAGGTTGTACAGGCGCATTTCCTGCGGGCCCTTCAACGCGAACACCGCGCGATCAAACCAGCCGTTGTTACTGGCTACTTCCACGGCGAGACGGCGCTGGCTGTCGTCGAAGCGCGACAGAGCTTCGGCCCATTCGCGCGCGGCCCAGCTCGGGCGTTCGATCTTGAACAACTCAATGGCGCGCACCAGTGCCGGGTCGCGGGCGACGGTGGTCTTCGCCGCTGCGCTGTCGCCAGGATTCCATGGGCACAGGTTGTAGGGCTGCTTGAGTTTGTCGGCAGCCAGGAAACCATGGAAGGTCGGTTCGCTGGCGGCTGCGCGGTACAGCGCGGTCGCGTCGGTGGGCTTACCGGTTTTTTCCAGCAGGCGGCCTTCGAACCAGCGCCAGCGCGAATCGTTGCGCTGGCTGGCCGGCATCTTGCGGATGGCGGTCAGTGCTGACGGCCAATCGCCGCGCGCCATCGCCTCGCGGGTGCGCCATTCGTGCAGGCGTTCGTCATAGGCCGATTCGGGCACGGCGGCCAGACGACGCGCCGAATCCGGCAGATAGGAAGCCACCGTCCACAACGCGATTTCGTACAGCACCTGGCCTTGCTGTGCGGGGCTCAAAGCAAGCGCCTGCGCGTATTGCGGCAGCTGCAGCTCGGCGGCACCCGGATCGGCCTTGGCCAGCTTCTGCAGACCGTCGACGGCGATGCGGCGACTGCGCTCGTTCTTCGGCCAGTTCAGGGCGCGCGCGTCGGGCTTGTCGACGAAGGCCGCGTAGTCATTGGCTTGGGCCAGCTCGGCGGCTGGCAGGCCACGTGCGGCGGCACGCATCACTGCCGGTTGCTGTGCATCGGCGGCAGCGTCAATGCGTTCCCAGCGCAGCGCTGGGGTCAGGCCGCCGCGGCTGGCGAGCACGGCAAACACCGGGTCGCAGCCGTCGGGCAGCGACTTGCCGGCGCTGCGCCAGACGCTCTGTGCGTCGGCGGTCCATTGCGCATCGGCCTTGCCGGTGGCTTGCCGTGCGTTGAGTTCAGCGCAACGCAGGCCGGGGTCGGTGCTGGTTTTCCAGTTGGCCAGCAGGGTCGGCCAGTCCTGGCGGCGGGCCAGCGCCGGCAGCCATGCCGAGCGGAAGCTCTCGGCCACGGCTTGGCCCTGGTAGCGCTTCAAAAAGTCCTGTGCCTGCGTACTCGGCAGCGTGTCGATGTTGCGACGCAGGGCGCTGAACTCCAGCCAGCCGTACAGCGGATGATTCCGCAGCGGCGCGGCGGCGTTGGCATCGAACTGCCCGCGCTCGGCATTGTCGATGGCGGTGCGCATCGCGGTGCGTTGTGCGTCCAGGTTCTGGGCCTGGACGCAGGCGCTGAGCAGCGCGGCGAGGGTAGCCAGAGGCAGCAGGAGGATTTTATTCATGGTGGAAGGATAACGGCCGCAGCGTCAACGGCAGAGCAGCAGCCCGACCCGCACATGAACAAGCGCGTCGCTGTCACGCAAATGGAAGCTGAACAGAAACCGCCACCTTGCCGGAAACCCTTGGAAGCAGGCGTAGCTTCGGTAATGAGGCAGCCGGCCTCGCCCTGGGGGAACTGGAATGGCATTCAGTGCAGCAGGCAATAGCGGGCGTCCATTGGCCGATATCAACGTGACCCCGCTGGTCGACGTGATGTTGGTGTTGTTGATCATTTTCATCGTGACCGCGCCGATGGTGTCGGTGCCGATCCCGGTCGATCTGCCACAACACAGCAACAAGATCGTGCAACGAGTCGAGCCTCCACCGCCAATCGAGCTGCGGGTGGACGCGGCCGATCAGCTGTACTGGAATGGCGAAGTGCTGGCGATAGCTGACTTGCAGGCGCGGCTGCAGGCGCAGGCCGATCTGCATGTCGGCAACTTGCCGGAGCTGCGCATCGATGCCTCACCGGATGCGCAGTACCAGGTGATGGCCAAGGTGCTGGCGGCTGCCAACAACGCCAAGATGCAGCGCATCGCTTTCATTCAATAGGGGGCTTGTGACAGGCATCAGCTGCCCAAAGCGGTAGCTGATGCCTTGCTTTGGCTGTCGTTGCAATGGTGCTGCTGCATCAGCGTTGCAGCGTCTGCTGATCAGTCACTGTTCTGCCGTCGCTGCTGCCGGTTGTAGTGCAGGCCGAATACACTAGGCGCATGCAAAATTCCCGATTCGCATCGCTGTTGCCGGTGCTGGCGGTACTCGGCTCGGTGACCTCGTTGTCGATCGGTACGTCCTACGCCAAAAACCTGTTTCCCATCATTGGCGCGCAAGGCACCAGCGCGCTGCGCGTGGGCTTTTCGGCGCTGTTCCTGTTGCTGCTGTGGCGGCCGTGGCGCTGGCATACCAGCCGCGCTGACGGCGCGGCGATCCTGCGCTACGGCTTGACGCTGGGGTTGATGAACCTGTTGTTCTACATGGCGCTGCGCACGATCCCGTTCGGGATTGCAGTGGCCATCGAGTTCACCGGCCCGCTGGCGGTGGCGATGTTCTCCTCGCGGCGGCCGATCGATTTTGTCTGGGTCGGCTGTGCGTTGGTCGGGCTGGTGCTGCTGTTGCCGCTGGATGGTGGCCAGGCGCTGGATCCGGTCGGGGTCATGTATGCGTTGGGTGCTGCGTTCTGCTGGGCGCTGTACATCATCTACGGCAAGCGCACCGGTCATCTGCATGCCGGCCACAGCGTGTCACTGGGCTTGCTGGCGGCGTCGCTGGTGGTGGTGCCGGTAGGCGTTGCACACGCAGGCATGGCGCTGTTGGAGCCCAAGATCCTGCTGGCCGGTTTTGTGGTGGCGGTGGTGTCCAGTGCCATCCCGATGTCGCTGGAAATGATGGCGCTCAAGCGCTTGCCCAAGGAAACCTTCGGCATCCTGATCAGCATGGAGCCGGCAGTGGCGGCGTTGTGGGCGCTGCTGTTGCTGCACGAACACCTCACCGGCCTGCAGTGGCTGGCGATCGGCTGCACGGTGTTGGCGTCGGTGGGCAGTACCTTGACCGCGCGACGGCGGCCACCACCCGCAGCGGCTGCAAGCTGAGCCTGCGCTCAGCGCAGGCTGTCGGCGGGTACTTCGACTTCCATTTCAACGGCCAGATGGTCCGAGTGCGCGGCGGGGACGGCGCGGGTGTCGAGCATCTTCAGGTTGTCGGAAATCAGGATGTGGTCGATGGCGCGGTCCGGTCCCCAGCTGGGGAAGGTCGGTACCAGGCAGCTCGGTGGCTGCAGCCGGGTCTTGTGGTAGAGCACGCGCATTTCCGGGCGGTCGGCCATGCAGTTGAAGTCGCCCATCAGCACCGCGTTGGGATGGTCGGCCAGCAGGTCGGAAATGAAGTCCAGCTGCGCCAGGCGCGAGCCGGTGCCCAATGACAGATGCGCCACTGCCACGGTCAGGCCTTCCTTGCCATCGCCGTAGCGGGCCAGCAGCACGCCGCGGCCACCGATGCGGCCGGGCAGGGCGTGGTCCTGTACTTCTACCGGTTCCAGCCGGCTCAGCAGGCCATTGGCGCTGGAGGCCACGCCGCCCATCCGGCGGTTGGGCTGGTGTGCCCAATAGTTGAAACCTGCGCGTTCGGCCAGGTAATGGGTCTGGTTGGTGAAGCCCGAGCGCAGGCTACCCGGATCGGCTTCCTGCAGGCCGACGATGTCGCGGCCGCTGGCCAGTTTGGCAATCGCGTCCAGGCTGGAGCGCTTCTGCCCTGCGGGCAAGGCGTGCGACCAGCTACGGGTTACGTAGTCACTGTAGCGGCGGGTGCTGGAGCCGGCCTGGATATTGGCGGTCAGCAATCGCAATGTCTGGGTAGGGGATTTCACGACGGGTCGAACTCAAGGGCCTCGTTGCCGAGGCCCTTGATACCTCACTTGGCGTTGGCGGCGCGTTCGCGCGCGATCAGGTGGTCGGCAATGCGGAGCATGTCTTCATAGCCCTTGCCCTTGACCAGGTACTTGCCGTTGATGATCAGCGACGGGGTACCGGCGATCTTGCTGCGCTGGGCGAACTGCTTGCCGCGGTTGACCTTGGCGGCGACGCCGAAGCTGCCCATGGTGTCGGCGAAGGTCTTGGGGTCAACGCCGTACTTGCCGTAGAAGTTGGCGATGTCCTGGACCGAATCGCTGCCGCGCTCGCCCTTCAGGGTCTGCTCGATGTGGATGGCCGAGTACAGCGCGTCGTGGGTCTTTTCCTGCACACCCAGGGTTTCAGCGGCGTAGAAGGCGCGCGCGTAGTTGTCCCAGGTACCGCCGAAGGCGGCCGGTACGTAGACGAAGCTCACGTCCGAAGGCAGGCCGGCCTTCCACGAGCTGATCAGCGGCTGGAAGCGGGCGCAGGCCGGGCAGACATAGCCGAAGATCTCAGCCACTTCGACCTTGCCGGTAGCCGGCTGGAACGGCTGGCCACCTTCGATGGCGACATAGTCGGTGCCGGCAACCGGCTCCGGGCCAACCAGGCGTGCCTGTGCCGGGACCGGAGTTGCCGGAGCGGCATCGGTGGCAGCCGGCGCAGCAGTAGCGCCTTCAGCGGCGGCACCTTCAGCGGCCGGGGCCGGGGTGGCAGCCGGAGCGGCTTCGGTTGCGGCCGGGGCTGCAGGAGCGGTGGTATCAGCGGTGCCGTCCTGGGCCTTGCAGGCAACCATCAGCGGCAACAGGGCAGTCAGGGCCAGGGCGAAGCGGATCTTCATCGGGAGGGATCTCCAGCAGGGTGTATTGGGGGCGCCGGGCAGTGAGACTGCAACCGGCGCGCAGGGACGCATTATGTGCGTATTCGGCTGAACAGGTGACCCGGCTCAGCCGGGCTTCAGCCGAGGTTTCAGCGGCGGCTGGCGCCGCTGCGTTCGCGTGCTACCAGGGCACCGGCAATGCGCAGGGTGTCATCAAAGGTCTTGCCCTTGACCAGGTATTTGCCGTTGACGATCAGCATCGGCGTGCCGGTGACCTTGACCCGCATGGCGAAGGCGCGGGCGTTCTTGACCTTGTCATCCACCTGCTGGCTGCGCAGGGCTTCGACAAAGCGCTGCGGCTGCACGCCGTACTGGGCATAGAAGGTTGCCAGTTCGTCGGGCGTGACATTCTGCGCCGGCAGGCTGCCCTGCACATGCAGCGCCTTGAACACGTCGGCATGGCTGCGCTGGCGTACGCCGACCTGCTCGGCGGCGTAGAAGGCACGCGCGTAGGAATCCCAGTAGCCGCCAAACGCCGCCGGCACCGGGGTGAAGCGCACGTCGGCGGGCTGCTTGGCTACCCATGCCTCCAGCTGCGGCTCGAAGTGGGCGCAATGCGGGCAGGTGTAACCAAATACCTCGACCACCTCGATCTTGCCGGCCAGTGGCGCAAACGGACCCGGCTCAGCGATCAATTCATAGTCATCGCCTTCGACCAGCGCGGTAGGGGAGGCGGCACAGGCCGAGAGCGGGGCTATTGCCAGCAGCATCAGCAACAGTCGGGGGAACAACTTCATCGTGGTGAGTCTCCGTTGGAAAAACAGACGCCGACCTCGCGGCCGGCGTGTCTGCATGAGAGGGTTGCCGGGTCGCCGGAGCGACCGGCGGGTGTCAGGGTTGTGCGGCGGCGGTGGCCACCGCAGTATCGTTGGCTCGATCATGCAGGCCCTGGACGTAACTGGCCAGCGCCTGGATCTCCTGTCCAGTCAGTGCGTGACTGATCTGGGCCATGATCTTGAACTGTGCGGCATCCGCCTCGCCGGTCTGACCCGATTGGTAGCGCTGCAGACGTTGCGCGACGTAGCCGGCATGTTGGCCGCCGATATGCGGATAGGCCGGGCCCGGGTTGCCGGCGCCGGTCGGGCCGTGGCAGGCAATGCAGGCGGGGATGTTGCGGCTGGCATCGCCACCGCGGTAAAGCTTCTGGCCGACTTCGAAGAACTTCATATCCTTGTACGGACCTTCGCTGACCACGGCGTCATCGGCCACACCTGCACCGGACTTCTGGGTGGCGAAGAAGGCGCCGATATCGCGCATGTCCTGCGGGGTAAGCCCTTCCATGAACGGCAGCATCGCGGCGACTGCGCCTTCGGTGCGCTGGCCGCTGGCGATCAGGGCCATTTCCTTGGCGATATAGCGCTCGCTCTGTCCGGCAAGGCGCGGGTAGATTTCCACGGCCGAGTTGCCGTCGGCACCGTGGCAGGCCGCACAGGTAGACGCTTTGGCCTCGCCGGCCTTGGCATCACCGGGTTTGGTCTTGCTGAAGTCGATCTCCAGCGAAGCGGTTTGTACAGGCGCATTGTCCGGCACGGGGGTAACCGAGCTCTGGGCAAAGGCGACGGCGGCGATTACGGGGACTACCAGTGCTGCAACGGCAAGAACACGAGCATGGCGCATGCTGAAGCTCCGTGTGGACCGGGCCGGGCGGGGCTTTCCGCCGGCATCGCCCGGATTATCAACGGCGTTTTGCGGCACGGTCAACGCAGCAGTGCAGCAAAATCGGCCGGGCCGGTGGTCCCGGGACAGCGGCCAAGCCGACGCGCGGCGTCGCAACATGCGATCCTATGCACATGTCATTGCTCATCGAACGTGCCCGTTACCACCTTTCCGCCCACAATTCCCGGCAATTGCCACCGGATCTGGGGGCCGAAGTGGCATTTGCCGGTCGCTCCAACGCCGGCAAGTCCAGCGCGCTCAACGCGCTGACCCGCCAAAATTCCCTGGCCCGCGTCTCCAAGACCCCCGGCCGCACCCAGCAGCTGGTGTTCTTCGAGGTAACCCCCGAGGCGCACCTGGTCGATCTGCCCGGTTACGGCTATGCCAAGGTTCCGCTCGACCTGCAGGCCCACTGGCAGGCCTTCATCGACCAGTATTTCCGTACCCGCAATGCGCTCAAGGGCCTGGTGGTAGTGATGGACATCCGTCATCCACTGAAGGACTACGACCGGCAGATGCTGGGCTATGCGGTACAGCGCGGCCTGCCGGCGCACGCGCTGCTGACCAAGGCCGACAAGCTGGGTCGTGGCCAGCAGATGCAGACCCTGCAGAAGGTGCGCAAGGACCTGCATTCGATCTTTGGTGACACGGTCAGCGTGCAGATCTTCTCCGGCGAATCGCGCCAGGGCGTGGACGAAGCCCGCGGCATCATCGGCGGCTGGCTGGGTTTGAACCCGCCGGCAGCGGAAGGCGCAGGCCCTGTAGGAGCGGTGTAAGCCTTGTAGGAGCGGCGTGAGCCGCGAAGCTGATGGTCTATCAGACTTGAGTGCATGGAAAACGCCGCCTTGATCAGGGCGGCGTTTTTGTTTTTGTGGTTTTTGCTTGTTGCTGGATCCGAAGCCAAAGCCAAAGCCAAAGCCAAAGCCAAAGCTCCCCTCACCCCTACCCCTCTCCCGTAAACGGGAGAGGGGACAGCAACGGCAACGGCAACACCCACGCCCAAAGCCAAAAGTCCAAGCCAAGCCAAGCCAAGCCCTCCCCTTCGTTGCGCGAAAGAGAGGGCTGTAAGCCCCTCTCCCTCCGGGAGAGGGGTTGGGGTGAGGGTAGGGGCGTACCCCTCCTTGTTACTTCAGCGGCGAAAACTCGCCCGGCACCCAAGCAAACGCCTCACCCTCGCGACGCACGTGGCCCAGGCCCGGGAACGGCAGGTGCGCGCCTGCCACCCACCAGCGCTTGTCGGAGGCTTCCGCCATCAACCGGCGACGGCTGGCAATAGCGGCGCTACGGTCGCTGTCGGCTTCAAATGCGGCATTCGGGCGGGCGAACTGCACCGCATGGAAATGCACGATGTCGCCCCACACCAACAGCTGTTGGCCGTTGCCACCATCAAGCAAATAGGAGACATGACCGGGGGTATGGCCGTGACTGTCCAGCGCAGTGATGCCTGCTGGCAGGCGCTCACCTGGAGCGAACTCGTGCAAGGTGCCGGCGGCCACATAAGGTGCCACCGCGTTGCGGGCCAAGCCAAACGCAAACCGCAGCTGCTGCGGGGCGGTGGCCTCGCTGGCCGGGTCCAGCCAGTAAGCCGCGTCGGCATTTGACAGCCACACCGTCGCCTTCGGGAAGGCCGCTTTGCCCTGCGCATCCAGCAGGCCACACATATGATCCGGGTGGGCGTGGGTCAGCAGCACGTCATCCACTTCGGCCGGGTCGTAGCCGACGGCACGCAGGTTGCCCAGCACCTGGCCCAGTCCGGGGCCGAAGCACTGCGCGGTGCCGGTATCGATCAAGCTCAGATGATCACCGCGTTGCACCAGATAGGCATTGACCGCGGTCTGCAGGCCTTTGCCATCTTCCGGCACATAGCCATGCTCAAGCAGGCGGGTGACGGCGCCGGGATCTACGCCCACCAGTGCCTGTCGGCCCAAAGCAACTGTGCCGTCAAACAATGCGGTGACCTGCAGATCGCCAATCTGCTGGTGATAGATACCTGCAACCTGCTGCTGCACGACATGCGTGCTGCGCGCCTGGGCCGTGCAACTGACGGCAAGGATCAACAAGGCGGCAAGACGGTATTGGGGGCGGATACGCATGGGAGTTCCTGCAAGGACGGCAGTGCCGCGGGACCTTCATGCTGCGCCGGGGCGATGTTGCGTTTCGCTCACAATGGCGCGCGAAACGCTCGCACCGCGATCAGCTGTTGCCGATTGCCGCAGGCTCCAAGCCATAGCGCGTAGTGAAGCGTTTGTTGAAGCTACCGAGTGAGCGATAGCCGGCGCGCGCTGCTACGGTCTTCAACGGCAGCCGTGTGGTGTAGAGCAGCTGCATGGCATGCGCCAGCCGTGCATCGGTCACCAGCTCGCGCACGCTGAGTTGTTCGCTGGCTAGTCGCCGCCGCAGGGTGGCACCGCTGATGCCCAGGTGCGATTCAAAATCACGGGACTGCCAATCGCGTTCTGGCTGCGCCGCAACCAGCTCGCGGATGCGGTCGCCAAGGCCGGGCTCGGGCGCGACCAGCAGGCTGCCATGGCCACGGCGGCAGAACGCCACCACCAGCGCGGCAAGGGCCAGTCGCGCTTCGGTGTACTGGCCGTTCTGCAGTGCTTCCCGCCACTGCAGTAGCGCGTTGCCGTGATCGGCCAAGGACAGGCGCGCCAGCGCGTGGCCGGCATCGGGCAGGTCGTCAGTCCACAAGGCGCGGGCGGCTGCCAGCACTTCCGGGCATAGCGGCACGATGGCACTCAGATACAGGCCACTGTGCGGATCGGGAATATTGACCACATCGATGCGGCTGCGGCGGCTGATCAGGAACAGATCGCCAGGGCCGAATTCCAGCGACTGCTGCGCGGTGCGGGCCTGCTTGCGCCCCTGCAGCAGGATGGCGAACTGTGGCTGTGGGATGTCCACTGAACTGGCACCGTGTTCGCGGCGCGCGGTGATGCAGGCATAACCTTCGGCGCGTTGGCAGTCGACCAGCGAGGCCAGCTGGGCCAACAAGTTGCTGGTTGTGTCGGCTTGGGCGTTCATCGCTTACACCGTGATCTGGAACAGGTGGCCGATGGCGGCGGCTGCGGCCATCGCCAATGCGCCCCAGAACACCACCCGCAGCGCGCCGCGCAAGGCTGGCGCGCCGCCAGCCTGTGCCGCCAATGCGCCGGTGATGCCCAGCCCAATCAAGGTGGCGGCAGTGGTTACCTCCGCCACCAACGCGTGTGGAGCCAGCAGTGCGGTCAGCACCGGCAGGGCCGCACCGGCGATGAAAGCACTGGCCGAGGCTGCCGCCGCCTGCAGCGGCCGGGCCCGCAGTTCCTCGGTGATGCCCAGCTCATCGCGCGCATGGGCGGCGAGGGCGTCGTGGGCGCTCAGCTGCTCGGCAACCTGCTGGGCAAGCTCGGGACTGAGCCCGCGGCGGCGATAGATGCCGGCCAGTTCCTGCAGCTCGCTGTGCGGGTCTTCGTGCAGCTCGCGCCGCTCCATGCTCAGGTCTGCATGTTCGGCATCGGCCTGTGACATCACCGAGACATATTCGCCGGCCGCCATCGACATGGCACCGGCTACGGTGCCCGCAATGCCGGTGGCCAGGATGGTCGAGGCGCTGGCGCCACCAGCTGCCACGCCAACCACCAGGCCGGCGACCGAGACGATGCCGTCGTTCGCACCCAGCACGGCGGCGCGCAGCCAGCCGACGCGGTTTGAGCGATGGGTTTCACTATGGTGGGTGCGACTCATGCCTACAGTGTAGGACCAGCGCCCAGTCAGCCGCGGAATGACTCGCAAGTGCAGCTGCGGCAGCGGTCAAGTCTGCTTTTTTAGGACGCTGAAAACCGCTGCCGTGACACGATGGCAATGTACGCCACGATATAGTGCGCCCTTGCGATGGCGGGGGCTGGCCCCCACCTTCCCGCCCTGACCAGAATTCTGCGAGCCTGCCCTTGTCGAGCCCGAGCCACGTCGCTGATACACCCATCACCCACCGCGACCAGTTGGTCCAGAGCATCGCGTCGGGTGAAAAGCCCAAGTCGCAATGGCGGATCGGCACCGAGCACGAGAAGTTCGGGTTCCGTCTGGATGACCTGCGCCCGCCCACGTTTGAAGGCGAGCGCGGCATCAATGCGGTGCTCGATGGGCTGACCCGCTTCGGCTGGGAGCCGGTGCAGGAGAACGGCAATACCATCGCGCTGCTGCGTGATGGTGCCTCGGTGAGCTTGGAGCCGGCTGGGCAGCTGGAGCTTTCCGGCGCGGCGTTGGAAACCCTGCACGAAACCTGCGTGGAGACCGGCAGCCATCTCAATGAAGTGGCGCAGGTGGCCGGTGAGCTGCAGCTGGGATTCCTTGGCATGGGCTTCCAGCCCAAGTGGGCGCGGGCGGACATGCCGTGGATGCCCAAGGGCCGCTACCAGATCATGAAAAGCTACATGCCCAAGGTCGGCTCGCTCGGCCTGGACATGATGACCCGCACCTGCACCACCCAGGTCAACCTGGATTACGCCAGCGAAGCGGACATGGTGAAGAAGTTCCGCGTGTCCTTGGCTTTGCAGCCGATCGCCACCGCGCTGTTCGCCGATTCGCCGTTCACCGAAGGCAAGCCCAACGGCTACCTGAGCTACCGCTCGCATATCTGGACCGATACCGATCCGGACCGCACTGGCATGCTCGACTTCGTGTTCGAGGATGGCTTCGGCTACGAACGCTACGTCGATTATCTGTTGGACGTGCCGATGTACTTCTCTTACCGCGACGGCATCTACCACGATGCCAGCGGGCAGAGCTTCCGCGATTTCCTGCAGGGCAAGCTGCCGGTATTGCCGGGCGCCTTGCCGACCCTGCGCGATTGGTCGGACCACACCACGACGGCGTTCCCGGAAGTGCGACTGAAGAAGTATCTGGAAATGCGCGGCGCCGACAGTGGCCCGTGGAGCCGCATCTGCGCGCTGCCCGCATTCTGGGTTGGCCTGCTGTATGACGAGACCGCGTTGAATGCAGCATGGGACCTGGTCAAGGATTTCAGCCTGGCCGAACGCAACGTGCTGCGCGATGGCGTGCCCAAGCACGCGATGAACCTGCCGTTCCGCAATGGCACGGTGCGTGATCTGGCCCGTGAAGCCTTGGCGATTTCGTACGATGGCCTGCGCCGTCGTGCCGCGCTCAACGCCGATGGTCAGGATGAAACGCGCTTCCTGGATGTGCTGCAGGAGATCGTGGATTCGGGCAAGACCGCGGCCGAGCGCAAGCTGGATCTGTTCCATGGCCGTTGGAATGGCAGCGTGGATCCATTGTTCGGCGAGTTTGCGTACTGATTGAGTGTGATCGAGACGGGGTGAGGGCTTAGTCTTTCGCCTTGGTTGTCGCTTTTGTCTTTGCTCCTTTGCCGTCATTCCCGCCTTCGTGGGAATGACGAGCCTGAAGAGCGATTCCCGCCTACGCGGGAATGACGAGCCCCAAGAGCGATGACCCGACATCCGTCGGTTGAAAAACCCGCCTACGCGGGAATGATAGCGCTGGCGTATTGCTAGACTGCGGCCTCATCCTCCGGAGGCAGGCACATGAGCAGCTCGGCAGAAGAAATCGTCTTCTATACCAATCCGATGTCGCGCGGGCGCATAGTGCGCTGGATGCTGGAGGAGTTGGGCCAGCCGTACCGCACTGAAGTGCTGGAGTACGGCCAGAGCATGAAGGGCCCGGCTTTCCTGGCCATCAACCCGATGGGCAAGGTGCCGACCATCGTCCATCGTGGTGTTGTGGTGAGCGAGGCTGCGGCGATCTGCGCCTATCTGGCCGATGCATTCCCGTCAGCTGGGCTGGCCCCGGCGCTGGATGATCCATTGCGTGGCAGCTACCTGCGCTGGCTGTTCTTTGCCGCAGGACCGGTGGAAGCCGCTGTCAGCGCCAAGGCTCTGGGCTTGCTGGCGCCGCTGGAGAAGGCCGGCACCGTGGGCTACGGCAGCTTCGAGCAGACCATTGACACCTTGGAGCAGGTCGCCGCATCCGCTTCGCCGTGGTTGCTTGGTGAGCGTTTCAGCGCTGCCGATGTCTATGTCGGCAGCCAGATTGTCTGGGGGCAGATGTTCAAGAGCATGCCTGCACGTGATGCATTCGCCGCCTACGCGGAACGCCTGCGTGGCCGCGAAGCCTGGCAGCGTGCCTCGGCGCTGGACGATGCCTTGATTCCACCGCGCGGCTGACATGCGCTGGATGCGGCTCCCGCTGAGTAGGAAGCGCGGGCCGGTCAGCGGAGTCGCGCGTTCGTTTTTCCTGTTGATGCTGCTGTTGGCCGCGATGCCAACTGCAGCGGCTGCGGAGCAGGTTGCGGACACACCGATTGTTGCTTTTCATTGGTTGCTGGGGCATTGGACGCGGGTTGATCTGTCGGCCGGCCGAAGCGGCGACGAACAGTGGCGTGCGCAGGACGCAGCGCTGATCGGCGTAGGCAGCAGTTATCGTGAGGGAGTCCTGCGCTTTCGCGAACAGCTGCGGATCGTCGCCGAGGGCGCCGATGTGTTTTACGTGGCCGATGTCCCCGGCAATCCCGCCCCGGTGAAATTCAGGCTGATCACGCGCGACGGTCAGTCTGCCGTGTTCGAGAACCTGCAGCATGACTACCCGCAGCGGATCGCCTATCACCGTGATGGCTCACGCCTGATCGCAACGATCTCCGGCAACGGGCGTGAAGAAAGGTTTTTGTTCGAGCGCGCGGACGCGCATGCCAGATAGGGCGGCATCCAAGCAGTCCGCACTTGGGCCGGTGGCCAGCCAAGCCCGAGACCAGTGTGATGTGTTCAATAGCGTGCAGCAGTCAACGGGGCATCGGCCCACTGCCATGCATCGGCTTGCTGGCGCTTGGTTTCGGCGGCGGCTTCGGTCTGGCCCAAAGCCTGTTGCGCCTGTGCTAATCCATACAGCGACCAGCCATTGGCCGGATAGGTATTCAGGTCCTGATTGAAGGATTGTGCGGCGGCCTTGGCATCACCTGTTTCCAGCAGTGCAGCGCCAAGATAGGTGCGCACCGGTAGCGGCCAGTCGGCGGGTTCGTTGTAGGCCAGGGCATCTTCGGCGGCCGCAGCTTCTCGCAGGGCGGTGATCGCTTCGCTGTGTTTTCCTTGCGTGCGCAGCAGTTCGCCACGCAACAAGGCATCGGCCACACGCAATACGCTGTCGGCGTGATTGATGTCGAAGAAGCTGACCTGTGCCATCGCCGTATCAGTCGCGATTGCATGCAGTGCCTCGGCTTCGCGTGCTGCTTCGTCCAATGCGCCCTTGCGCGCATGTGCCATGCCGCGGGCGAAGTGGCGGATCGCCGACGGATAGGGCAGCTCAGGAGTGGCGTCGCCATCGGCGAGGATGCCATCCCAATCGCCGAAGCGGACCTGGGTAAGCAACGGTGCGACCACGAACTGCTGCATGAACTGCATCGGGGCCTCGCCCATGGCCGCGCGGTCGGCCCGATCGGCCGTCTGCTTGGCGGCCTGCAGGGACAGCGTGCGCGAGCCGGTCAGTCCCGTGGTCATCGTGGCGAAGTGCCAGTTATGCGGCACATAGCCCAATGGATACACGCCATTGCTGCCACGGCAGACCGCGAGGAAGTCCTTGTCGGCGGTGGTCGCAGCCAGATTGGTCAGGGTTGCGTCGTGGTAGCGGCCAACGCGGATGTAGATATGCGCGGGCATGTGCACCAGATGACCGGACCCGGGCGCCAGTGCAGCCAAGGCGTCGGCGTAGGGCTCGGCACGCTTGGGCTCGGGCGAGGATTCCATGGCGTGGATGTAGTAGTGCATCGCGCCGATGTGGCGCGGGTTGCGCGCCAGCACACGCTCCAGTTCGCCGACCAGTGTCTGCGTGAATTCAGCGGGCTTAGCATCCTGCCAGTAGGCCCACGGCGAGAGATCCATCAAGGCTTCTGCGTACATCGTGGCGGCATCATCGTCTTCAGGGAACTTCGCGACCACCCCAGCCATCGCATCGGCGTAGTTGCGGTCCAGTTGCTTGCGGTCCTCCGGTGCGGGGTCGGCGTAGCGCTTCTGTAGTGCCTGGATCAAGGCTTGGTCGACAGGTCGCTCGCCAGTGGCAAGGGTGGCGGCACGTGCCGCCAATGCGGTGGCTTCCTTGGCAGCTGCCGGGTCCATCGGCAGATTGATGTTCGGCCCAAGCACCAAGGCCTGGCCCCAGATGCACATTGCACATGCCGGGTCCAAGCGCGCGGCTTCGGCGAATGCACGTCCGGCAGCCTCATGGTTGAAGCCATAGGCCAGACGCAGACCCTGGTCGAAGTAGCGCTGCGCCAAGGGCACCTTGCTGCCGATGTCGCGGTGCAGGTCGCCGAAGGTGTCGAACAGCGGGAGTTCGCTGGCATCTGCTGCGGGTGCTTTCTCGACGATGGAGGTTGGCTTGTTGGAAGTGTCGCAGCCCGACAGCGCTGCAGCCGCAAACAAGGACGGAAGCAGCAGGGACAAGGATCGACGGATCATTGTGGCTTCTCGGGGCGGATGGACGCGAAGATACTGCTGGGGCGGCTGGGTGGTGATACGCCGCGATGAAAACACCGTAAAAATTGCAGACCGGAGAATCGCAATTACGGTGCGCTGTGAACGCCGGCCGTTCATTACCGGATGGCGAGGTGCTTGGCACGTATCGTGCCGACCTGCGCGCAGATGGGCGAAGGCCAAGAAAAACTCATGCCTCGGCCCAGTTCTACGCATTTGTCGCAATTTCCTCTACGGCGCACAGTTCCTGCACTTATTGGACAAGGCGCAGAGATGATGCAGAAGCAGGGAATTCGCAGGAGATTGCAGGCGGCGGCGATGGTGCTTGCCGGAGCGGCGTCGTCGGCTGCGTGGGCTGGACCGCCCGCGGACTGGACGACACCGATCAAACCATTTCATATCGTCGACAACATCTATTACGTAGGCAGCGAGGGACTGGCGGCATACCTGATCGTGTCGGAGCAGGGTGCGATCCTGCTGGATGCACCGCTTGCTGCCAATGCGGATCAGATCGAACGCAACATCGAAAGCCTGGGGGTGCCGCTGCATGATGTGCGGCTGTTGCTCAGCAGCCATGCACATGCTGATCATGTCGGCGCGATGGCGGCACTCAAGCGCGACACCGGTGCACGTTATGCCGCCAGCGCTGGCGACCGTTGGGCGCTTGAGAACGGCAGGAACCAGGGCGACAACAACTACGGCATCCAGCCCTTCGATCCGATCAAACTGGATGAGATCGTCAGCGATGGGCAGAAGCTGCGGCTTGGTGATGTCGAGCTGACTGCGCATCTCACGCCGGGACACACGGCCGGTTGCACCAGCTGGAGCATGACCGTGAATGACCGTGGCACGCCGCGCGAGGTGTTGTTCTTGTGCAGCATTACCGTCGCCGGCAATACGCTGGTTGGGAATCGCAGCTATCCGACTATCGCCGAGGATTTCCGCGCGACGTTTGCAAAGCTTGGCGCGATGCAGGCGGACATCGTCTTGAGCGGCCATCCCGATACCACTGGCATCCTTGAGCGGCAGGCGCGACGTGCGGCTGGCGATGAGGATGCATTTGTGGACCCTGGCCTGCTTGCCCGGCTGGTGGACAAGCACAAGGAGAGTTTTGAGGGTGCGCTGGGCAAAGCGCGTTCTACGACCCAGCGCCCTTGAGCAGGCGCCGCAGATTTCATCGGCAGACGGACGGCGTGAGATCTTCGGCGTAGCCACGTAGCCCGGGTAAGCGCAGCGCACCCGGGGATCGTTGAATCGGATATGGCGCTGATGTGCTTGTTGCTGGGATTGCCTGGGCACGCGGCTTGATGACGTTCTGCAAGCTCCCGGGAGCGTTACGCTTGCCCGGGCTACGGAATGCGCTTGCTTCCATGCGTCGGTTGGTTCACTCCAGCGCGAGCGCCTGCCGCAAACCAGCCACATGGGCACGCCCGACCGGCAGCTCCGCACCGCCGTTGAGTACCAGCCAGTAGCGACTGCCACTTCCCGAATGCAGGGTGCTGATGTGGCGCAGGTTGACCAGATAGGAACGGTGGCAGCGGATGAAGTCCGGCGGCAATACGGCGCTCAGGCCCGCCAATGATTTGTCGTGCAGCTCACTTCGGCCATCACGCATGCGCAACTCGCTGTAGTCGCCGTCAGCGCGGATCCACTGCACATCGGCCAGTTCGACCAGGGCCGTGCCCTGCGCGCGCCAGATGCCGAGGTAGCGTGCGCGGCCCGAGCTGTAGCGGCCTACATCCAGCAGGCGTTCCAGTGCCTGGCCCAGCCGTTCGCGCGAGAAGGGCTTGGGTACGAAATCCAGCACGCCGTGCTCGAAGGCCTGCAGGGCGCGCTCGCGGTGCGCCGATACGACCACGCAGTGATAACGGCCAGCGACCGCGCGGCGCAGCAGGTCAAAGCCATCTTCGCCGCCGAGGTTGAGGTCGAGCAGCAGACCGTCGTAGACGCTGCGCTGCAACCGGTCACCGGCTGCATCCAGATCGGCGACGGCATCGAAGCGCGCACGCGTGCCCGCGATTTCCGCGCACAGGCGCAACAGGCGCTGGCGGACCAGCGGTTCATCTTCGACGATCAATATGCGCATGTGAGCTCGATCCGGCTGCACCAGTCGGCGCCATCGGCGCCTTGGCTGTAGTGCCAGCGGTTGGGATGGGAAGCGGCCAGACTGGCCTCGATGTAGCGGGTGCCGGTGCCCTGGCCGCGATGTGGCGCGGAGCCGCGTGCGCTGCGCAGCTCAAGGACCCAATGTTGGTCCTCGCGTTGCACGCGCAGGCGGAACGGGCGTTGCGCGCAGGCCACCGCGCCGGCATGGGTCAAGGCGTTCTCGACCTGTGCATGCAGTACACCGGGTGGCAGCGACAGCTGCAGGTCGTTGGCATCGACTTCCAGTGTCATCGGCTGATCCAGAGCCTGCCCGACGATATCCAGATGGTTGCGACACAGGGCCAGTTCTTCGCTGAGCGGGACGCTCTGGCGGCTGCTGCTTTCGCGCAACCGGTCGAACTGCTCGGCCAGCGATTCGACCAAGCGGCTGGCCTTTGTCGGGGCTTGTTCGATCAGTTCCTGCAGGCAGGTGAGAGTATTCATCAGCCAATGCGGCTGGATGCCCCGCTGCAGCAGCTGCAGCGACAGGTTTGCCCGCTCTTCGCGCAGGCGGGCATTGTGCAGGTCCAGTGCCCGCACCTGCGCCGCATGGCAGAGCAGCAGGAAGCCCATCAGTACCGCGAGCAGCAGGAAGTAGGGGCCATCCAGAAAAGCGCCCGGCGCAAACAGCAAAGCCAGTACCCCAGCCAGCAGCAGGGCGAGGATCGGCCAGCGTTCTTCGCGCTCGCCATTGGCACGCAGCAGCAGCGCGGCCGAGGCCAGCAGGCTCAGCAGCAGTGCTACCGCCGAGCGGATGTCGAAGCTGGGCAGCAGCACGGCAGTCATCAGCAGTGCAGCCGCGAAAGCGATGCTCAGGCCTTGGGGCACCGTAACGCCGTAACGCCGCGCAAGATAGGCGGGGAGCAGCATGGCCGCTGCCACATGCAAGGCCAGCAGCGCATACAGACGCAGGCCGTGCCATGGATAGGGGTAGCCGAGCAACGGTCGCCAGCCTTCGATCACCGGCAGTGCAATGCCGACTGCGCACAGGGCGAGCAGCAGTCGCCCACCCGCCATCTGCGGCCGGCCGCGCTGCAACGCGAGGAAGTACAGGCAGGCTGCGGCGAGTGCACCGGTAGCGAGGGCTGCGATCAGCCAGGGCAGGACGATGCGCTGGTACAACACCACGGCCGGCGCCACCGCAACCAGGGCATCAGCGCTGTACAGGCCGAACTGCTGATGGTGGCTGGAGGCGAGCACCAGCAATTCGTCGCTGCCCGTGGGCGAGGAGGGCGGCAGTACGCGGGTGATGTCGACCTGGCCGGGCTGCTCCTGCTCGGCGCTGGTGCCGACGACGCCATTGCCAAGCATCGGCTGGCCGTTCCAGTAGAGCTGGCTGGCCCCACGCAAGGACAGCCGCAGGGCGCGGCCACCATCGTCCGGCTGGGTGGACGCGGGCGATTGCCAACGCAACCAGTACGGGCCGCGCCAGCTGGCCAGCGTTTGTTGATCGATTGGCTGCCAGTGGGTGTCAGCGGGTGGCGAGGCCGGCAGCCTGCCCGTCGCAGTAACGCTAGCGGGCGCCATCTCTCCGCTCAGCACTTGCACGCTGTTGACGTCACGCAGCATCACGGCCAGCCACGCGGCGACCGCGAAGATCAGCACGGCCAGTACGCTCAGGATTCGTAGGATCGGCATGGGCCTATCGTATCGGCTGCGTGGAGACGCTGGGCGGTGAGTTGGAGCTGTTCGGCGGACGCGCGCCCCGCAAGCGCCGTTGGGGGAGGGATGCTGGTTCCGTGGCGAGGGCAACGGGAGGTTTCTCCGGGTTGCAGAGGCCACGGCAACACCCACCTTCCCATCTAGTCGGAGCCCGCCATGTCCAACAACTCTCTGTCTGTTTCCAGTGCTTGCCGTCCTTGCCTGCAGTCGTTGGCGGCACCTTCAAACGCATCGCTTGTCGGCGCGCATCAACATGACGCTGGCGTAGTGTTTGCGGTACGCAAGGGGAAGCTGGGACGTGCCGGCCGCTTGTTGGTGCTGTGTCTTGCGCTGGCCTGCGCCTCGCCGGTGCTGGCCAAGGACTCGGTTGCACCGCTGGTATTTGCACCCTATGCAATGCAGACCAAGAACAACGGCACCATCGCCACCGAAGAGGCCTTCCTGGAAGTCCCGCGTCGCCACAGCGAGCCCAACGGACCGCGTATCCGCCTGCGTGTGGTGCGTCTGCCGGCGACCGGCGGCAATGGCAGCGCTGCCCCGGTGGTCTATCTGGCCGGTGGCCCGGGTGGCTCTGGTTTCGGCACCGCGCTGGGCCCGCGCTGGCCGGTGTTCGACCGGGTCCGCCGCGAGACCGATGTGCTGCTGCTCGACCAACGCGGCACAGACTTCTCCGAGATGCCGCCCGAGTGCCCGCACGAGCAGAAGTTTGACGATGCCAAGCCGCTGCAGCGCGACGCGGCCCTGGTGGGAATCAAGGCCGCACTGGCCAGCTGCCTCGCTTTCTGGAAGGACGCCGGGGTTGATATGGGTGCCTACACCACGGCTGAGAGTGCCGACGATATCGAGTACCTGCGCAAGGCGATGGCGCTGCCCAAGCTGAGCCTGTGGGGCATGAGTTACGGCACGCATCTGGCATTGGCCACCGTGCGCCGCCACCCGGACAGCCTGGAGCGCGTGGTGCTGATGGGCAGCGAAGGTCCGGACGACACGCTCAAGCTGCCGCTGGCCGGTGATGCCTTGTTGGCTGATCTGGCAGTCATCGCCAAAAAGGACGGCTTCGAGGATCTGCAGGGTTCGGCGCAGCGCGTGCTGGCCAAGCTGCGGCAGCAGCCGGGGCAGGGCAGCAGCCCGATGCATAAGGGCAGGAAGGTGACCATAGGCGAGTTCGACGCGCAGATGGCGATAGCGATCGCACTCGGCCGCCGCTCCACCCAGCGCATGCTGCCGCTGGCGCTGCGCGAGGCCGAGGCCGGCAACTACGACCTGCTCGGCGCCATCGCCTTGATGGTGCGTGAAGGCCTGGGCGGCTGGCGCGCCATGCCGACGGCGATGGATGTGGCCTCCGGTCAGAGCCCGCAACGGCGCGCGCTGGTCGCAGCACAAGCACGCCAAAGCCTGCTTGGAGATGCTTTGAACTTCCCGTTCCCGGAAGTTGCTGATGGCCTGGGCATGCTGGATCTGGGTGAAGGTTTCCGTGCGCCACTGCGTAGCGACGTGCCGGTGCTGTTCATCAGTGGCACGCTGGACGGTCGCACCCCGCATGCCAATGCCCAGGCGCTGTTGCCCGGTTTCAGCAAGGGTAAGGAGCTGCTGGTGCGTAGTGCCAGCCATGACAACGAAATGTGGGTGGGCAATCCGGCCATCGCCGACAACATCGCCGGGTTCCTGGCCGGGCGCGGGCTGAGTGCGGAAGTGCTGGATGTGCCGCTGCCGGTGTTCATCACTGACCGGTCCGCGCTGTAGTTGAAGGGCAAAACCGGGGTCAGGGTTGGGTTTCAAGGAAACCTGACGCAGGCCCCGGCTTTCGCAAAATCAGCGACCTGCTGCATCTTTGGTTTCGCCAAGTTATTGATCGCGAAAGACTTCATAAATCTTCATCCAGGCATCAGGTGCTTCATCCGGGGGAATGTTCGGCTGGGCGCTCCACCCATGGAGCATCCCGATGTCACTGCTGATCCGCCTTCCCCTGTTCGCCGCGCTGCTACTGGGCACGGCCTCCGTCACCGCCGCGCCGCTGCCCTCCAACGATGACTGGACGCTCGCTCCTCCCGCCACGCATGGCTTGGATGCCGCCCGCTTCAGCGCGCTGGACGCTGCCATCAACAGCGGCCAGGCGCCGGATACCACCAGCGTGCTGGTGGTGCACCGAGGCGCGCTGGTGCATGAGAGCTACTTCAACGGCGCCGAGCGCAGCACCCTGCACAACACCCGCTCGCTGACCAAGAGCGTGACCGCGATGCTGGTCGGCGCGGCCATCGACCGCGGCTTGATCAGCGGCGTCAGCGCACCGGTCCTGGGTTTCTTCCCGGAGCGGACGCCTGCCCATCCGGGTGCGTTCAAGAACGCGATCACGGTCGAAGACTTGCTGACGATGAGCGCGCAGTGGGAGTGCGACGACAACAACGAGTACTCCGCCGGGCATGAGGAGCGCATGTATGTCAGCGCCGACTGGACCGGCTTCGCCCTGGACCTGCCGGAGCGCGGCTATGCGTCGTGGAACAAGCGGCCGGCAGACAGCCCGCACGGGCGCGCCTTCGCCTACTGCACGGCCAACTCCTTCATGCTCGGTGCCATCGTCGAGCGGGCCAGCGGCATGCCCTTGCAGCGCTTCGCCGCTGAGGTGCTGGAGCGGCCGTTGGGAATCGAGAAATCGGTCTGGAACCGCTCGTCCGAAGGCGTGGGCATGGGCGGTGGTGGCACCGAGTACCGCAGTCGCGACCTGGCCAAGCTGGGTCAGTTGATCATCGACGGCGGGCGCTGGAAGGGCCAACAGGTGCTGCCCGCCGCTTGGACCCGGGCGATGACCGAGGTGCACGCGCAGACCCCGTTCGATGCCGACTACGGTTACCAGATCTGGCGTTTCCCGTTCACTACCGGTGGCAAGCAGGTGCATGCCTGGGCGATGTCCGGCAATGGTGGCAATGCCGTGTTCGTGGTGCCGGAGAAGCAACTGGTGGTTGTGGTGACGCGTACCCGCTTCAACCAGCGCGGCATGCACCAGGAGACCCAGAAGCTGCTGCAGGACTACATTCTCAGCGCGCTACCGTAACCGCCTGCGCATCGGCTGGCAGCTGACCGGAAGCGATGACCCGAGTCCGGTCGGCGGCTACGGCTGCTTCGATCGTCTGCAGCAGCGGGGCGAAACCGGAATCCTTGCGGAGCTCGGCAAACAGCGGTGACACCTGCAGGTAGTTGGCGTTGCGGTAACCGGCGGCTACGGCCGCCTGCAATGCCGCCAACGCGGCTTGGCGGTTGCCTGCCAGATCCGCCAGCAAACCGGCCTCGATCCCATCGAACGGGTCGCTGCCTTGTGCAAGCCCGGCCTGCAATGCGGCAGAACGCGCGAGCAGTTCCTCTGCAGCCGGCTCGGACCCGGCGCCGACGATCCAGGCGAGCGTGGTTGGCAGACTGGCCTGTGGCCGCAGTGCCCGCGCACCTTGCACCGCAGTCTGCGCGGCAGTGACATCGCCGCGCTGCAGTGCCAGCTCTGTGGCCAGCAGATGCAGTGAGGCGTGTTCGGTACCGCGGGCGAAGGCCTCATCCAGCGCTGCCTGCGCTTCGCCGAAGCGGCCGTGCTCGTAGAGGAAGCTTGGCCAGGCGATGTTGGAGAACACGTTGTCTGGATACAGCTGGAAGCTGCGTCGGTACCGTGCCTCCGCCGAGGCGGAATAGCCCAGCAGGTCAAGATTGGAAGCAACCTGCAGTTCCCAGAAGCGCACGCGCTCGGGCGCACGTACAGCCAGATTTGCAGCCAACGCATCACTCAAGCGGCCTTGGCGCGCATACAGATAAGCTGCCGAAGCGCGGCTGGCGTCAGCGCCCGGGTCCAGTTGCACTGCACGCTCATAGGCGGCCAACGCAGCATCAATCTCGCCACGGCAATCGTGGGCATAGCCCAGCGCTGCATGCGCAGCCGCCAGCTTCGGCTGGCGCGCGATCACTGCCCGTGCAAGCTGCAATGCCTGCTCGGCATCCTCGCTGCTGCCGTTGTACAGGCAGGCACGCGCGGCCTGCGCACGGGCAATGCCGAGTTGTGCCTGCACATCGTCAGGCGCTTCCTGCAGACGTTGGCGATAGAGGGCGATGGCGCGCTCGTTGTTGTCGCGCTGGCCGATACCGGCGTAGTAGTCCGCGCGCTGCAGCAGCGGCGAGGAGGCTACTGGATTCCGGGTCGGCCATTGCCAGTAAAGAACGCCGGCCGCGATCAGCAACAGCAACGTAGCCGGGATGACGATCCCGTGGCGCTTGGAGCCCGGTACCGAAGTCACGCCCACTGCAGGCTCCTCGACAACAGGCTCGCTGCACAACTGGTAGCCCTGCCCACGTACCGAACGCAGGTAACGCGCCTGCTTGCCGTCATCACCCAAGGCTTGACGCAACAGGCGAACCCGCTGGGTGACGGTTTCTTCGTTGACGACTGCCGGCGCCCAGATGTTGGTGATCAATGCATCAAAGCCGACCACCCGGGTGCCCTGGGTCAGCAGGTAGTGCAGCAAGCGGAAGCTGAGCCCGGAGACGTCCAGTTCCTGACCGTCGTCACGTATCACGCGCTGCCGCGCTACATCGATGCGCAGGTCATCCAGGCGGTAATGCAGGGGTGTGTTGTCGGGTGAATCAGACATTGGAGACGGGCAGCCTGGTTCCACGCATACCTGACCGGCATCGCCCGGCAGCAGGGTGGGTGATCAGTGGGGCCGAAAACTGGTTTGGGGAGGCATCCATTGCCGTCGAGATTAGCAGGCGTAGCCGGGCCGGGCTGGTTCGATGGTTCCGCTGAGCATCCGGAAGACGGACTTGCGTGCGTTGTTGAAGGGAATCGGTCGGAGGCTATTTTATCGTCGGCAACGCGACGTCACGGCCATAGACGGCATCCACGACGGCTTCCAGAAAAGCATTGGTGGGGATGCGCTCGCCATTGGTTGAGTATGCGATGGATACCCCATCTTCCGGGTTGTAGATGACCCGCGAATGGGAGCCAAGCACGTCTCCGCCGTGGCCAAGAAATCGGTCCTCCCCGTACGTGAATTCCGCAAGACCCATGCCCCAGCCCTTGCCCACGATCGGCTGCATCTGCTCTACGGTATCCCTGCGCAGAATCCTGTACTGAAACAGGCTGGTAATCAATGTGTTCAGATCCCGCGTGGTACTTGCGATATCACCAACGCCGATCACATTGGAGTAGTCGACATCCTTGATCTCCCCCCACTGTCCAGCGAAGGCATAGGACTTGAAGGTATTGGTGGGATGGGACTCTATTGATGCGAAATTCTTTAGACCCAGCGGCGCTGCAATCTCCTGAGCGACGATCTCGTGATAATCGCGCCCATGGACTTTCTCAAGGATCATCCTCAGCAGGAAGTACGCGGAGTTGGAGTACGCAACGCGTTCACCGGGCTCGAACGTTACCCCCTGCCTCTTGATCTCCTCCAGGATCTCGTTCTGGCCAAGCTGATCGACCACCCAAAGCGAGCCGTCCTTTATCCCGAAATTCCCAAGCCCGCTTGAATGCTCAAGCAGGTTCCTGATGGTGATTTCCTGCGCAGACGGCATATCAGGATAGAAGTCGGACAAGCTGTCATCCAGACTCAGGCGCCCGTCCTCTATCAGCTTGAGCGCCAGAATCGCCGTCACCATCTTGGTTACGGATGCGACCTGGTATTTGCTGTTCTCATCATGAGCAACACCAGCCAGATTCTGCTGACCGAAGCTTCTGGAATAGACCTCGTGGCCACCCTTGAAAATCGACACACTGCCGGCGCCACCATTGTTGTCTTCGACATAGCTGAGGAAGTCATCGAGCTTTTCCTCATGCACTGCTTGTGACGACACCGGTTCCGAATGCACCACCTGCGCAAGCGCGAAAACCGGAAGAAACAACAAGGCAGCCAATCTCTTCATATCGCTCGCTCTAGCTCGATGATTCAGTTGCGTATGTGCTGGTTGACGAGAGACATCCACTGGCCTGAGGTGGAGAAGGTACGTCCTCCGGTTGCTACATCATGCTGCCGTAGCAGGGCGCGCGCGGCGCAACACCCACCTCAAGGCCGTCCATACAACTAGTCGGCTGATTGCGGCGATCAGCATCGGCACGCAAGCCACCAGCGCCGGTAGTACTGGACCGAAGACGAAGGTCATCCCCATGACGAAGCCGAACAGGTACTCTGCCCGGTAGGCCGGGAACAACACAGCAGCCACCAGTAGCGTCATCATCACCTGAGTTGCCGCCGCTTCGCCGTTGGTTACAAAGGCGACCGATAGCGCGGCTCCTCCCAGCAGTGCTCCGAGGAAGCCGGCGATGGCTGGAAGGAGCGCACCCGACCGTTTGCGCGTTCGTCGAGTAACTACCCAGCCCGCCAATGCGCCAAACAATGGCATTACCAGCAATGCCCACACATTGGAGATTGCCGGCAGGCTCGCATCATTGAGCAGGTGGTGGCGCAGAATGCCACCGTGGGTGTGTTCCCAGACCAACTGCACGAGAGCGGTGGTCATGCCAAGCATGACGGCGCAGAGCAGCAGCCAACGGAACTTCTGAGCCGTCATGATCAAATCCCTATGAAGGGAGTCCGGATTGTCCTGACGACAGGATAGGAAGGGCGTATGCAGCACGCAATGTGACTGGCGGCACCATGACCAACGGCGGTAGTGATTGTAGAGGGACCAGCCGTTCACTCCTCTGGACTGCCATGGAGGCTGCATGGTTCTGCCGTCTTCTTCCGGCTAGAACAAACGGGTAGTTGAGGCCAGCGCACCGACCCGTGTTCGGCACTTGAATGATGCATTCGTCAGCATGGCCACCATGCATGAGGGAAGGGTTGTCTCACGCGATAGTTCATGCAGCCATATCTGCCAACACCACACAGGCAATGCGCCCGGCTTTCACCAGACGCATCACCACGTAACTCAAGCAAGCAGCAACGCGCCGCTCAGGTTGCCGGCGTCTTGCGCTTGCCGCTCCATGACTTGCTGACAATCATCCAGTTGCCGTCGATCTTCGCCAACGCCAGGTAGTCCGAGCCGTCCCATGTCGGATAGTCGAGGGTGAGCTTGACCACGGCCGCGCTGTCCGTCACATCCAGGATCTGGTATTGGCGATGACGTTGCGCTTCATCCGGCGCTGGCTTGCCGGGAAATCCATTGGCCCATTCTTCCGTGGTCTCCATGACAACGGCGCCGCGATTGGTCGAATAGCCGATAACCACGCCGTCTTTTCGCAGTACGCCGCTGAGCAGCTTGGCGTCGCCCGCTTCGAAGCCGCGCAGCAGGGTCTGCATGGCGCGGTCAACCTCGGCACGCTCGTTGCTTTGTGCCATCAGCGATGTTGGGAGCAGGAGCAGGGCTGCGGCGAGAACTGCGGATCGGATTGAAGTGTTCATGTGTGTCCTGGGTGTTGTTGAGTGGTTGATGTGAGGGGCGGTGGACGAAGTTCTGGCTGCTCAATCCCTCCTGGCCTGGCTGATTTGCGGAGTGGGAAGCTTGCGCAGCGCTTCGACCACGGCTGCGGCAAGCGGCGCTGCGGATGCGTAGTTCTGGCCTGTCATCACCCGGCCGTCGACTTCGATATAGGGTTCAGCGCTATCCACGGCGTTGAACAGGCCGCCGCGCGCCTGCACCGTTTGCCGCATCTGGAACGGGAATTCCTTGAAGTAGGCGGCACTGCGGTCTTCGTGTTCTTCGGGGTAGCCGGTGATGCGCTTGCCGGCGAGCAGGCTTTGGCCGCCGGCGAGCTTGAGGTTCACGATTCCGGCCGTGCCATGGCACACCGCCGAGACCACCCCGCCATTGCGTTCGTAGACATGCATGGCGATGTCCTGCAGGGCGCGGTTTTCCGCCACGCCGTACATGGCGTTGCTGCCACCCACGTAATAGACGGCGCGGTACAGGTTGGGGTCGATCTGCGCTGGCGTGGCGGTGTTGCGCAAGCCGCGCATGACGCGGTCATCGCGCAGGCGCGGTTCCACTTCCTTGCTCACGTAAGGGGCGAGGATGGGCACGTCACCGCCGTCAGGGGTGACGAAGTCCACCGCATAGCCGGCGGCCTGGAACGTATCCCAGGCATGGACCACCTCGCCGAAGCTGATGCTGGCCGGGATGTTGGAGCTGCCGTGAACCTTGCTGCTGGCAAGGATGAACAGAATGCGCTGCTGACCGGTCTTGCTGGAGTCGCTGAGGCCGGTGCTGGCGACAAGTTGCTTGCTGCCGGCCTGTTGCGCGGAGGTGTCAGTCGAGGGCCGTTCCATGGCGGGCCCGGTGCTGGCAGCGGCGTTGGAGATGCCGCCCTGCCATACGCAGAACAGCAGGGCCAGTAGCGGTTTCAGTAGTCGATGTAAGGGCATGGCGCCGGCTCGTCGGGGTGAGCCCGCAGCCTATATCGCCCCTTTTAAATCAATGTCTTGCTGTGTAATCGCGGAGTGCTGGAATCAATTTCAGGAGTTGCCGGCAGCTGCGCGGAACGCCCCCGGCGGCAGGCCCTCCAGCTTTTTGAAGGCGGCATGGAAGGTGGACATCGATTGGAAGCCAGATTCCTCGGCGACCAGCTCCAGCGGCTTTGGCGGCAGTTGCAGCAACAGTGCTTTTGCTTCGATGACACGCAGTTGCGCCAGGTATTGCTTGAACGAGGTCTGCTTGTTGTCGTTCAGCAACTGCGACAGCCGGGTCTGCGGAATGCCCAGCCGACGAGCAAGACGGGGCAGGGTCAGACCCGGGTCCAGATGCAGGCGCTCGCGCGCCATCAGCTCGGCCAAGGCCTGCAGTTGTGGTGCTGCCTCGTCTTCGGAAATCCGTCGGTCCTGGTAGGGCTCGATCGGTGCCTGGCCGGAACGCAGGCGCAGGTAGACCAGCACGCTCGCGGCCAGGAGGAAGGTGAAGGACAGCGCGCCGACGATGTAAGAGGTGTAGCCGGCAGTGAAATAGGCGGCCCAGATCAGCCACACGCCGAGCAGCGCTCCCAGTAACAACACGGCAGAGGGCGTGCCGCTGAGTTGGGTGCAGTGCCGATACAGCAGTCCACTGGCCAATAGCAGGTAGCCCAGCCAGACATATTGAATGGCCGGGGTGATGGTATGCCGCCACAGCTCGGGATGGCCGGTGTAGGGCAGGAATACATTCACCCCGATGACAATGGCCAGCAACGCGCTGAGGTGCCAGCGGTCTGCCAACCGTGGACCGGGAGTGCCGGCCAGGCTCGAACGCAGTAGAAAGAACAGACACGGCCCGATCATGAAGCAGGCGGTCAAACCCAGTTGCAGGAACACCCGGGGAATGTCCGGCCAGAAGTAATAGGCGACCGATTTGCCGGTGCGCATGCCTACGACCAGAATCAGCAGCGCCAGCCAGCGCTGGCTGGGCTCGCCCTTGGCCCGCCACCACAGGAACGATGCCAGGACGGTGCCAATGAAGGCGCCGAGCATGGCAAAGAAGAACAGGAAGTGTTGGCTCAGCATTGGCGAAGTATTGAGAAAACCAATCTTTCGTCAAGTTGCGGAGGTCATGCGAGAGCCGGCGAGTGCCGGCGGATGCGGCCTGTCATGGGTGGCGGGTCGAGATGGCCGGGTCCCCGTGTTGGGAGTTCAATTGCCGTCAACCACGTCGGGGCGTCCACCACGATCAACGCCAGCGATGCACAGCAGCAACGCGCCGGTGGCGAGCACAGCCGTCGCCCATAGGTTGCCGCTCAGGCCAAGCTGGTCCAGCAGCAGGCCGCCTGCCCACGCGCCAAGTGCGATGCCTATATTGAATACACCCACGTACAGGGCACTGGTCACCTCAACCGCGCGCGGAGCCGCCTGCATCATCCATGTCATCAGCCCAACCGACACGCCGCCGTAGGCAAGCCCCCAGAGCAACAGCAGCATGCTTCCCTGCAGTGGCGCAGCGCCGATGGAGAGAAACAGGATTGAGGTAGCCAGCAAGCCAGCTGCGATGGCCATCACCGTGCTGGACACCTGCCGCGAGGCGATCAGCCCCACCAGGAAATTGCCGCCGATCCCGGCCACGCCGTAGGCGAGCAGCAGCCCGCCGATCCATGAGGCGTCCACGCCAGATACCAGCTCCAGCAGTGGCCGGACAAACGTGAATGCCACGAAGTGGCCGGCCACCAACAGCAGCGTCACCCCCAGCCCGAGCCGCACGCGTGGATTGCGCAGTTGTTCTGCGAAGTGACGCAGTTGCATCGACGCTACGACTGGCAGCGAGGGAATCACGGCAAGCTGAAGCAGCAGCACGGTGGCACTAAGTAGCGCCATGCCCGCGAACGCCTTGCGCCATCCAAGCAGCTCACCGATCCATGCGCCCAGCGGAACGCCAAGCACGGAGGCGGCGGCGACGCCACCGAAGATGATCGAGGTGGCCAGCCCCACGCGCTGCGCGGATACCAATCGCATCGCCAGCCCGCCCGCAATTGCCCAGATCCCACCCATGCACACGCCCACCAGCAATCTGGCAGCCAGCATCCATTGCATGCTCGGTGCGATCGCAGACGCTGCATTGGCCGCCACCAGCAAGGCCAGCAGCGCACAGAGAATGTAGCGGCGGTTGATACCACCAGCGGCAATCACCACCAACGGCGCGAACAATGCGGCCAGCAATGCGGGTGCCGATATCAGCAATCCAGCGTTGCCGGTGGAGATGCCAAGGTCGGCGCCGATGGGGGTAAGCAAGCCGACTGGCAGCATCTCGGTGGTGACTACCGAAAAGGTTGCCAGGGCTATGGCAAGAACTGCCAGCCACGGGTGGGCCACGGCGGCTGCCGTGGAGGATTGGGTTTGCATGGTTTGTTCCTGAAGGAAGATGTGTCGGCAGCGTCAACAAGCGTTGGCGGAATGCTGCAGGCAGGGACGTAGGCGTCGGCTGATCCAGATCGACAGCAGCAACACCGCAGCACCAGCACCAACGCTGATGGCGAAGCCAGTCTGGGCGCCGGCCAGATCCACAAGTTGCCCGGTTGCTGCGGCGCCTGATGCGACGCCGATATTCAGTCCGGCCAGCAGCCAGGTCATGCCTTCGGTCAGCTGTTGCTCCGGCACGCTGCGCTCGACCAACGACATCACCACGATCATCGTTGGTGCGAAGAACATGCCCGCCAGCAGCACGCTTGCTGCAAACGCTGGCAGGTTTGCTACCAGCAGCAAGGGTAGTGTGGTCAGCGCTGTCGCGGCGCCGCCCCACAGCAGCAATTGGTGCAAAGGGGTTTTGAGTTTCAACGCACCAAACATCAGGCCCGCCGCGCAGGAGCCGAGAGCATAGGCAGACAACACGATGCTGGCAGCCATGGGTTGGCCGTGCTGTTCGGCGAAGGCCACGCTGGTTATGTCGATGGTTCCAACGATAACGCCCATCGCTACCATCAGCAGGGTGAGTAATCGCACATCTGCAATTGCCAGCACCGATTGACCGGCCTTGCCTGCGGCATTCGGATCGAGCTGTGGCTGGGTTGCCCGCTGCAGTACAAGTGCAGCGGTGCCTATGGCCAGCAGCAGTGCCGCCAGCAGTACGCCTGCCTGCGGAAACAGGGCAACACAGAGGCCAACCGACAGCGGTGGCCCGGCGATGAAACTCATTTCATCGAACACCGTCTCCAGCGAGTAGGCCGTCTGCAGTTGCGGCTGCCCACGGCAGAGCGCTGTCCAACGGGCCCGGACCATCGCCGACATGCTGGGCATGCATCCGGCCAAGGCAGCGCAGGGAAACAACAGCCAATCCGGCGCCTGCCAATAGCTGACAAGGATGAGCAGCAACATGCCAACGACGCTGGCGCCCGACGCCAACGGCAAGATCTTGGCCTGGCCGTGTCTATCCACCCACCGCGAAATCTGCGGGGACGCCAGTGCATAGGCCAGAACGAAGGTGGCCGACACCGCGCCGGCCAGTGCGTAACTGCCACGTAGCTGCGCCAGCAAGGTGATGATGCCGATGCCGGTCATGGGCAGTGGCAGCCGGGCCAACAGGCCGGCCAGAGCGAAGCCGGAAGTACCGGGTGCAGCGAAGAGGGCACGATAAGCGTTGGCCATTGGGGTCTCCGGAGCGCTGCGACTTGCCAAGGCAATGGCTGGTCGCAACAATACATACGAGGTGTATGTAAAAGGCTACATACATACGCCATGAATGTAAATAAACATACGCCTCGTATGAAAGGAGATTGCCGTGGTCCGCCGCACCCGCGTTGAAATGGAGGCAACCCGTGCCTTGCTATTGGCCACCGCCCGTCGCGTTTTCGCCGAAAGCGGCTATGCGGACGCGTCGATGGATGAGCTGACCGCACAGGCGGGGCTCACCCGGGGCGCGCTGTATCACCATTTCGGCGACAAGAAAGGCTTGCTGGCCGCGGTGGTCGAGCAGATCGATGCAGAAACCGATGCACGGCTGCAGGCCATCAGCAACGCCGCAAGCGATCCCTGGCTGGGCTTCCAGCAGCGCTGCCGGGCATACCTGGACATGGCGCTGGAGCCGGAGATCCAGCGCATCGTCCTGCGTGACGCGCGCGCGGTACTTGGCGGAGCATCGCTGGATTCACAGCGGCATTGTGTGGACTCGATGCAGCAGCTGATTGACGAGCTTATCCGGCAGGGCGTGATTGACGACGTGGACGCGCAGGCCTTGGCATCGCTGATCTACGGCAGCCTGGCCGAGGCAGCTTTCTGGATAGCGGAGGGCGCTGATGGAGACGTACGTCTGCGCAAGTGTGCGATTGCATTGGAATTACTGCTGCGTGGATTGGCGCGCGGCTAGGTGCGGTCCTGCTTGTTCTTGGTTGGTCAGGAGCTGCGGGCTGTTTTGGCGTGTGGGTGATTGGGTAACCACGCCAGGCAACGATTCCCCGCACAGTCGCTGCGGGGGGAGAAAAGCGCTCTATGAATTGAGCCAGCATGGCGGGGAGGCGAGGTGAGTGCGCGTGTCGGGGCAGGCAGCACCTAGCGCACGGCCGGGCACTCGATTCCGGGGCCCGTCCATCGGAGTAGTAGCGCCGCAGCAGACGCATCGTTGCAGCGCGTCCTCAGGGGTAGTCGCTGGTTTGTTAGATCACGCACGCCGATCGCGCGGTAGTCTGGTCCGTCATGATCTGCAGGTCCGTCATGGTCTGATCGCCAGCATAAGCCGCGAGGACAGTTGTTGGGACAGTACGGTGATGGGACGCTTTTTCTTGAATCTAAAGATGAGGCGAGTCTGACGGCGAAACTGCGCTAGTCCCGCCGAGGTCGTCGTCGACATCATTCGTTACATTTTCGGTTTCTAAAGCACTCACTGAGTGCATTCCACACTCGATTATCAGTCCCCGGCCGAATACGAGCGCGCGACTGCCTGAAATCATTATTACGGCGTCCATCGGGGCTTGACAGTGAATGGGGCTTGGGAGTAAAGAGGGGCATCCCTTTGGTGCAAAGGGATCTCAGCTGAAACTGCATCCTATTTGGTTGTTGAGCCTTCGGAGGGCGATTCATGTCTGACATCTTTGAGCGGGCTTGGGGAAACTACTGTGCATTCTTGGAGTTTTTGGTCAATGGGAAGCCGGCGGATGAGGAGGGCTGGTTCGACGAAAACAAAGGACTTGTCCAAATGTACGCTTTTGCCAGCTTATTGCCCTACACGCTGGAGAGAGACAACTACGATAACTTCCTCCTAATGAATGCGATCAACTATGTCTCCCCGGGTAAAGTCGATCATGACAATGGCGATCAGGTTGAAAAGCACTCGCAGCTTGAGCATCGCACACCGCTAGTCCCGCAATATAGCTACTTTCTCGATCGGCTTGACTCGCTGATTGCAGAGGCGCTTGATCCGCGCGACGAGCCAAAATACGACGAGTTGCAAGAGAAAATCGCCAAGTCGCAGCAGGATTTGCTCAATTATCAACGTTTCGTCGCCGGCGGTTGGGCTGACTACGTTCTGAACAATCCGGGTATTCCGACCGAGGAACTGCGCGCGCGGCGCGTGATATGGGAGCGAGACAGTGGGCACTCTATTCAGATTAAGCGATTGAAGAACCTCGTCTCACTGGACAACTCCCGCCTCAACTCTTGGCTGCGCAGTAAGATGCAGCCCGAGCTGCATGCTTTGCTTAAGGCTCGACAATTCTTTGATGATCCAGGCTATCAGATCAAACTACCTATCGCTGCTGATCACGACGATAGTTCAAAGGTCGAATACTGGCGGGATTTTTGTATGCAGCTGCCGCTTATTCAAATCGATGAGTTTCTGGAAAATGATGCCGCCGTCACGCATACATTCTCAACTAAGGAAGAGCATTACGAACGAGTGGAAGAAAAGTGGAAGGCGTCTGCCAAGGGAAGGTGGGGGATTTTCAAGGGTGGTGGATCCGTTGAGCGCCGAAAGCTTGAAGAACTGTCGACGAAATCCGAATTTTCTGTCGAGGTGTCGTTCAAGCGTTTCGACGAGGTAAATATCTTCCGCGACGAATGGTTTCAGGAGGTCCTGTTCTCGACGATTGGAAAGCAATTTGCGGAATTCTGGGGGCCTGGTGGCTTGCTTGGCACCTATCCAAAATCGTTGATAGTTGCGCGCGGGATGACGGTGAAGGTCAGCATCTCAGACGAGTACAAACGTACTCTTGAGAAGTTCTTTGCTGCGAACGGAAGGGTTAGTTTTGGTCCGTTCTTCTCGGGCGGTGGCAACTACTCGAAGGACGAGAAATACATGGAATATAAGTTCACCGAACAAGGGTTCGAGCTCAGCGATGGAGACAGGGCGATCCGGTTGCTCGGCGCTCGGGTGGCCCGGCCGAACTGGTCGAAGATCTTGGTGGACAATTACTATTTACCGCTTACCAAGGATGGCTTGGTAGCCGCAACGAAGGCCATGGATAAGGTCCTCCAAGACA
Source organism: Stenotrophomonas sp. STEN020 (assembly GCF_056760195.1). Classification (NCBI taxonomy): domain Bacteria; kingdom Pseudomonadati; phylum Pseudomonadota; class Gammaproteobacteria; order Lysobacterales; family Lysobacteraceae; genus Stenotrophomonas; species Stenotrophomonas sp. STEN020. Next base: position 11,814 of record NZ_JBRREI010000030.1, on the reverse strand, counting down.
AGGGCGGAAGTCTGGCGTGAAGTGATAGCAAGACTGAGGAGAGGGCCGGTGAGTCTGAAGCATCTTGCAGTGACGTTTTTTTGCGCTATCGTGCTCACCAGCTGCGCACACGTCGAGATATGGGAAGGACCCGATTATGTTCATCCTGGCAGCATCGAGTACACGCGATTGGCCGAGCGCCTCGATATCTTGTACTCGATGGGTTGCCGGGTGGGCAGTTCGGCGGACGGCAAGCGGTACATCATTAACGGGACACGGGTTGCGCTGAAGGTCTCAAACGCGCGCGACTGCAGGAAGGCAATTCCCTACGCGATTTGTTATTCGCCTGCGCATCAAGATCCTGCCATTGTGTGCCGCCGGATCGATAGAGAAGGCTAGTGGTAGGTCATCAGATGATGTCACTAAATGGTGGGTTTTTCGAGAAGCATGTTGGCTCTGACCTGGCGGCCCTGGATGCCCATATTGATAGCTACCGGTTCGATCCCGATGCAGTTGAAGATCGTGACGTGGAGAGGCAGTTCGGGCGACGTACGCGGTATAAACTAGGAGCCATCTGCGTCTATAAAGGTTTTTTAATTGCGGCCTTCTCAAAGTTCGACGAGCATGACAATGCCTCAGTGCCTTGAGTTCCTGATCGCTTTTTGGGACCGCGTCAATCGCGTGTACGCCCAGAAAAATGTGTCAACGCCGATCTTCGGCTCTGGCATTACGCGTATTCAGGGTCATAGCGATATTTGCGATGAAGATCTGTTGAAGATCACGCTTTTGGACATTCCGTATCAGTGAGATGCGATTCAAGTATCCCGCAAGACTGACCATTGTCATCCACTGAGACAAAATCGACAGGATCAACCTCTTGGACATCAAGTCCGCTAGGAATGGAGTGTAGGCCGAACCTGCTTCACAGGGCAGTTAGCTCCACGATCGAATTTCTGCTCCCGGCGGTGGCTCCAACCGGTCGGTGATGCCGATGTGCGTTGGACGTCGCAAGTGCACCAGGAGAGGCGCTTGCCATAGTCTGTACAACCACGATTAGCCATAGTCCGTACGTGGGGCACAGTCTATGCCTATCCGTACAGTGTGCCTTCGCAGATGGCAATTGCGCGAGCTCATAAATATACTATCCCCCAGTACAGGATATGGGCGCCGCCATGCCGCACTCCCCCGAAGAGAAAAAGAAGGTCCTGGCCCGGGTCAAACGCATCCGTGGCCAGTGCGATGCGTTGGAGCGTGCGCTGGAGGCCGGCGCTGACTGCAATCCGGTGCTGCAGCAGATCGCGGCCATCCGCGGTGCAGTCAACGGACTGATGTCCGAGGTGATGGAGGCGCACCTGCGCGAGGAGTTTGGTCAGCCTGCGCGCTCCGAGGCGCAGCGCGCTGCACGCGTTGCCGAGATGTCCAGCCTGATCCGTTCCTATCTCAAGTAATTCCGGCGGCGCCTGGCGCCGCCCTCATCATTCCCGCAGGAGAAAATCCATGAAATCACGTGCCGCCGTTGCCTTTGGTCCGGGCCAGCCTTTGCAGATCGTTGAGATCGATGTCGCACCGCCGAAGGCGGGCGAAGTACTGGTCAAGATCACCCATACCGGCGTCTGCCATACCGATGCCTTCACCCTGTCCGGTGACGATCCGGAAGGCCTTTTCCCGTGCGTGCTGGGCCACGAAGGCGCCGGCATCGTGGTTGAAGTGGGCGAGGGCGTCACCTCGGTGAAGGCCGGCGATCACGTCATTCCGCTGTACACCGCCGAGTGCGGCGAGTGCCTGTTCTGCAAGAGTGGCAAGACCAATCTGTGTACCTCCGTGCGCGCCACCCAGGGCAAGGGCGTGATGCCGGACGGCACCAGCCGCTTCTCGTACAACGGCGAGCCGATCTATCACTACATGGGCTGCTCAACCTTCTCCGAGTACACCGTGGTGGCCGAAGTGTCGCTGGCCAAGGTCAACCCGGAAGCAAACCCGGAACACGTCTGCCTGCTGGGCTGCGGCGTCACCACCGGCATCGGTGCTGTGCACAACACCGCCAAGGTCGCCGAGGGTGACAGCGTCGCGGTGTTCGGCCTGGGTGGTATCGGCCTGGCGGTGATCCAGGGTGCGCGTCAGGCCAAGGCCGGCCGCATCATCGCCATTGACACCAACCCCTCCAAGTTCGAGTTGGCCAAGCAGTTTGGTGCCACCGATTGCGTCAACCCGAAGGATCACGACAAGCCGACCCAGCAGGTAGTGGTGGAGATGACCGGTTGGGGCGTGGACCACAGCTTCGAGTGCATCGGCAACACCAACGTAATGCGTGCGGCGCTGGAATGCGCGCACCGTGGTTGGGGTCAGAGCGTGATCATCGGCGTGGCCGGTGCCGGGCAGGAAATCTCCACCCGTCCGTTCCAGCTGGTGACCGGTCGCAAGTGGATGGGCACGGCGTTCGGTGGTGTGAAGGGGCGCAGCCAGCTGCCGGGGATGGTCGAGGACGCGATGAAGGGTGATATCGAACTCGCACCGTTCGTGACCCACACGATGGAACTGGACAAGATCAACGAAGCCTTCGATCTGATGCACGAAGGCAAGTCGATCCGCTCGGTCATCCATTACTGAGGCTGGTTTGTGGGAGCGGCGTAAGCCGCGAAGCTAGCACTCCACCAGTCGCAGACAACCAGCAAATCAACATCAGGAATTCAAAAACCATGCAACGACTCGAACACCGCGCCAGCTTCGGCGGCTGGCAGGACGTTTACCGGCACGAATGCAAGGTGTTGGGTTGCGAGATGACGGTTGGTGTGTACCTGCCGCCGCAGGCCGAGCACGGCCCGTGCCCGGTGCTGTATTGGCTGAGCGGTTTGACCTGCACCGAGCAGAACTTCATCACCAAGTCCGGCGCACAGCGTTATGCGGCCGAGCACGGCATCATCCTGGTGTCACCGGATACCAGTCCGCGCGGTGAAGCGATCGCTGATGCAGAAGGTTACGACCTGGGCAAGGGTGCAGGCTTTTACCTCAATGCCACGCGCGAGCCCTGGGCACGGCATTACCGCATGTACGACTACATCGTCGATGAGCTGCCGGCATGGGTGGAAGCCAACGTGGCCGCCAGCGATGTGCGTGCGATCAGCGGGCATTCGATGGGCGGGCATGGTGCATTGACGATTGCGTTGAGAAACCCCGGCCGCTATCGCAGCGCGTCGGCGTTCTCGCCGATCGTGGCGCCGTCGCAAGTGCCGTGGGGGCAGAAAGCATTTGCTGCCTATCTGGGTGAAGACCGCGAGGTGTGGAATGCGTATGACGCTACTGAACTGGTGGCGCATGCGCAGGAAAGACTGCCGCTGTTGATCGATCAGGGTGGCGCTGATGAGTTTCTTGAGAATCAGCTGCGCCCACAGTTGTTGCAGGCGGCGTGCGAAGCGGCTGGGCATCCGCTGGAACTGCGTATGCAGCCGGGTTACGACCACAGCTACTATTTCATCAGCAGCTTCATCGGTGAGCACATCGCGCATCACGCCAAGGCGATGCGCTGAGGAGGTTTTGGTAGAGCCGAGCCATGCTCGGCTGGGGCTGTACCGGTACGTCTCTGCCGAGCATGGCTCGGCACTACAGGAAGCCTCTGCCGAGCATGGCTCGGCACTACAGGAAGCCTCTGCCGAGCATGGCTCGGCTCTACGCTCTGCTCCCTCCCTTTCGCGTAGCGAAGGGGAGGGCTGGGGAGGGGTTTGTTTTTCGCTTGTGAGGCACTTGCCGAGCATGGCTCGGCACTACGGGTTGGGTTTCGATGGCGAGGTCTGGGTCACGTTGTCGCAGCAGCCGTCGCGCTATCGTGCGGCCATAGCGCCTGTCCGATGGGGAATGCATGCCGGTAGTGCTGATCCTGCTGTTCATCGTCTGCCATGGCCTGGTCCTTGCCATTGGGTCGGGTCCTGCTGGCATTGGTTCCTTCGTCTTCCTGGTCGCAGCGCCGCTGCTTGCTGCCGGGTGCTGCGCTTTGCGCGCACGGCACGACCGCGCGGCATTGGGGTGGTATGCGATCGCGCTGGCGATGCTGCTGTGGGCCGGCGGCATGGCACTCAATCTGATCGATGCACTGGGAGCGGGCCGTGCCGATGTCACGCCGCGTGCCAGCATGTTGTTGTACGTGCTTTACGCCGTGCCGCTGGTGTTCATCCTTGCCCGCGCACGGCGCGAGCGCACCAGCATCAGCCTGATTGATGCAGCTATGGCAGTGCTGTTGGGTGTGCTGTTCTTCGTGCATACCGGCTTCTTTGCCGACCGCGTCGATGCGGACGAACAAGCGATGCGCAACATGCGCTACATGTTTGATATCCAGAACTTGTGCATTGCCAGCTTCGCAACCGTGCGCTGGCTGGCCGGTGATGTGCCGGAGTGGCGCGGGTTTTTCCGTGCGCTGGCTCTGTATGCCTTGGCGTATCTACTGGTGGCTGGCTATATCAACCACTTTGCGTCGGAAGATTCCTTCGGCGCGTACAGCGATCTGCTGATCGATCTGCCATTCCTTTTGTTGATTTTGCTGGCTGTGCGTAGGGTATCGGCTCCAGTCTTCGTGCCGGACCCGCGGCTGTCGCGGTTGGTGCAGGCTGGTGGCCCGATGATCCTGCCTCTGTTGCTGCTGGTGGTGGGTACCTTGGTGGTGGACCATGCGCGGACACTGGCTGTGGCCGGCTTCGTGGTTGCCACCATTGGCTTCAGCCTGCGCAGCACGCTGCTGCAGATCGATCTGTTGGAGGGACAGGCCGCACTGGATCAGCTGGCAAGACGGGATGGCCTGACCAGCGTGGCCAATCGCCGTCAATTCGACGCGGTCCTGCAGACTGAGGCCAGCCGCGTACATCGCAGTGGCGCCGGGTTGGGTCTGCTACTGGTCGATATCGATCACTTCAAGGCATTCAATGATGCACACGGCCACCCGGCTGGTGATCGTTGCCTGCAAGCTGTTGCCGCGCGGCTGCAGGCTAATGTCCGGCGTGCGGGCGATTGTCTGGCGCGTTATGGCGGAGAAGAGTTCGCGGTGATCGTGCCGGACTGTGGGCGGGAAGATGCGATCGCACTTGCTGAGAAGCTGCGGCTGGCCGTTGAAACACTTGTGTTGCCGGAGGGAGCGGTCAGCATCAGCGTTGGCGTGGCGTTTCTGCAGTCTTCAGCCAAGGTGTCTACGACGCAGCTTCTGGACGATGCCGATAGGGCGTTGTATGCGGCAAAGCGTGGCGGCAGGAACCGTGTGTCGGTACGGGATGATGCGGTGGCGGGCTTCTGATGATCGTTCGATGCGGGGGCCAGCCTTGTAGGAGCGGCGTAAGCCGCGAAGCAGCCTAAGCTGGCGTTGTGAGCAGTGCTGCAATTGCATGAAGCGCTGTTGTTCTTGCTGTTGTGGCTTCGCGGCTTACGCCGCTCCTACAAAGCCAGGGTGAAATCCGTATAGACGTAGCGGCCTTCGCGTAGCACGGTGTCGCCTTGGTCAAGGTTCAACTGCGCGCGGAACATTGGTCCCGCGCTTACGCAGGTATGGAATTCGCCGTTCTCGCCGCAGGCATCGATGCTTGCCGGCAACTCGGCCAACAGCGCTTGATCAAACACCCGTCCAGCAAAGCCGGCATCCAGTCGCTCGCTATCCACACAGCACAGCTGCGCGCGCAGGCCGTTCGCGATCATCTGCCGCGCCAGCACCGCAGTGTCGCGGCCAAACAACGGGAACAGTGTCTGCCAGCTTTGCGCCGCATACTGCTGTTCGCGCCATAGCCGGATGTCCTCCAGCAAAAGGTCGCCGAAGGCGATGGTCGCAAGGCCGGGCCAGCGCTGCTGTGCTTCGTCCAGCGCCGCTGTCATGCGCTGCAGATACACAGTGTTGTCGCAGACCTGCGGTATCCAGCTTTCCAGCAGCGGCAACCCGGCAGCGTCTGCCTGGGCCAGCAATACTTCGCGGCGTACGCCCTGCATCGAGGAGCGTTCATAGCCTTCGGTCAGCGTGCTCAACAGCGCGACAACCTCGATGTCATCGCGTTGCTGGAGTTCGTGCAGTGCCCAGGCGGCGTCTTTGCCACCGCTCCATGACACCAATACCGGTGTTCTCAACACTCAGCGCACATCGCGCAGTTCCCAATGGCTGCCGGCCAGCATGCGCATGCGTTGCTTGAACAGTTCGCCGGCCAGGCTGGTGGTGGCGACCAGGTCGATGCGCAGGTCGGACTGCTTGCCGGTAACCGTGGCGTTCGGGTCAACAGCGCCCAAGCCGGGGTCCACGTCATCGGGTTCGTCCTGGATGGCCTTCCAGCGCTCAAACAGCTCCGGTGTGCGCAGGGCGGCCTGTAGTTGCTCGGCGAAGGCATCCGCGCCGCTGGCGGTGAATGACAGGCGCGGGTCGTTGCCACGGGCTTTGGCCGGATCGGGCAGCGATATGGAATAGAGCACGGACATGGGGTGCCTCCTTGGTAGAGCGTCAGACTAGCGCGTCAAATGTAGTGGTTTTGTCCAGATGATGCGGGTTGATCAGCTACCGAAGGTATGCGGTTCATCGGCAAAACCAATAGTCACTGCGCCTTTGCCCACGTTGACCATGCCGGTCAGGCTCATCACTGCCTCCAGCAGCGCTACGCCGTGCTGATCGCAGGTATCGCGCAACTGCCGGTAGCCGGGCAGGGCGCGCAGTTCATCCAGCGGGCCACCGTAGCTGACGCAGACCGTCGGGGTGATCAGGCCGTGGACCACACGCTTGCCAACGAAGTCGAACAAGGCCTGCACGGCAGGGTCGAAGCCCTTGATCTTGGCCACCGGCTCGGTATTGCCGCGGTAGCCGTGCAGGACGGGTTTGATGTCCAGTGCACTGCCGAGTGCGACGCTGAGCAGGCCAACGCTGCGGTCGCCTTTGTGACGGGCGCGGGCGCGCAGGTAGTAGAGGTCACGGGTAACCATGTAGCCGTGCACATTGCTTGCCACCAGTTCCAGCCGTTCGCGCATCTGCGGCACGCTGGCACCGCTGTCACGCAGGCGCACGGCTTCCACCGCGCTCACTGCTTGTGCGGCAAACAGGTTCTGGGTATCGATGACGCGCAGACTGAACGGTGAGTTGTAACCGGCCGCCTGCCGGATCGGCTTGTACTCGTTGAGGATGCTGTAGCCGGCCTGCACCGCGTTGTCGTGGATGGGGCTGCGGGTGCGGGTGATGGTCATGCAGAACACCTGGTCGAAATCGGTGACCAGTTGGCTCAGGAACAGATCGCGGATCTGCTCGGCGCTATAAGGGATGGTTTCGGCCTCGGCGCTGCGCTCGCTCAGCGGACCCTGCAGGAAGGCCAGGGTGGATTCCTCGTCGCGGTGGTCGGGAAGTACGGTGTCGCCGATCCGTACGCTGATCGGGAGCAGCACGATATTGTTCTGTTGCAGATAGCCTTTGGGCAGGTCGCAGGCCGAGTCGACCACTATTCCTATGCGCACGCTTTGTATCCCCCAAGGGTCGTAACAGTCACGAAAGATAGGAACCCTATCTCAAAACCTGGGATGGAGTTGGTGGTTTGTGCGGACGCCGTCGCAATCCCGGGTAGGTTTTTTCACCTTTTCCTCATTTCATCGGCAGGGGTAGCCTATTAAGCTACTGCCAAGCAACTGAGGCCCTGTCCCCGGATGCGACGACATCGGTGGGAAGTGTCACCGCCTGAGGGTAGGCGGTGAACCAGGGATCAGTAATGGAAACTGCAAGTTCGGTAGTTGAGTTCTGGCGCGCGGCTGGTCCGCAGCGTTGGTTTGTGCGTGATGAGGCCTTTGATGTCGAGTTCCGGCAGCGCTTCCTGGACCTGCACTACCAGGCTGCCCGGCGCGGCTGTGAGGACTGGCTGGAGAACGCCGAGGGCGCGCTGGCGCTGCAGATCCTGCTGGACCAGTTCCCGCGCAACTGCTTCCGTGGCACTGCGCACTCTTACGCTACCGACGGGCTGGCGCGGCATTACGCTACCCGCACCATCGAGGAAGGCTGGGACCGCGAACTGCCGCTGAAGCTGCGGGCTTTCATCTACCTGCCGTTCGAGCACTCCGAGGACCCGCAGGACCAGGAACGCGCGGTGGCGATGTTCGAGGTACTCGGTGACCTGGAGTACCTGAAGTACGCCGAAGTACATCGCGATGTCATTCGCCGTTTCGGCCGTTTCCCCCACCGCAACGCGGTGCTTGGCCGGATTCCGACTGCGGAAGAACTGCACTTCCTTGCTGAAGGTGGCTTTGCTGGTTGAGTGCTGGGCGCGCTTGCTGCTTGATCAGGGTGAAGGACTCCCCCGGTCGAGCGCCAAATCATGGATAAGCAAACTTCGCTGATGTCGTAGTGCTACTCATTTGAACGATACAGCGCTGCCCCGGGGAGCGAAGCCGGTGATGCGCACGCTTGATGTTTGTTTGTGGGAGCGGCGTAAGCCGCGAAGCTGGTGTTGCTTGAAGCCCAGACAATGGTGGCATCTGATGATCGGCATGCTTCGCGGCTTACGCCGCTCCCACAAAAAAATCCGATGCAAGAGGTCCCTGGCATCGGATTCCGCGTGGCTCAAATGCTCAAGTGAAAAACGCCGGCAATGCCGGCGTTTTTCATTGCTGCAATGCGCTTGGATCAGTACTTCGGAACGCTGTTGTCCACGTTCTCCGACCAGGCATCGATGCCGCCGGTGATGTTGAACACATTGGTGAAGCCCAGTGCCAGGAACTGCGCGGCAGCCTGGGCGCTGCGGCCGCCACGGTGGCACAGGAACGCCAGTGCGGTGTCCTTGGGCAGGGCTTCGAGCTTGGCGCGGTTGTCACCGTCGAAGGTTTCGAAGCTGCCGTTGATCGCGGCGATGGCGCGTTCGTCCGCTGGACGCACGTCCACCACGGTGATGGCACCGGCGCGCAGCTGGTCGTCGGCGCTGCGCACGTCCAGGTCCTGCACCGGCTTGGGCGCGTTCGGGTTGTTGATCGCCAGGCCCTGGCCGCGGATGTCGTCCACCCAGTCGATGGTGATGCCGTTGGCGCGGCGCGCGCTGGAGGAATCGAACTGCACGCGCAGGCCGTTGGATTCAGCGGCGATGGCGTTGTCGTCGAACGGGGCCAGCTGGAAGTTCGGCTGGAAGCTGGCATCGATGCTCAGCTGCAGGGCCGCGCCGGGCGAGTCGGCCAGGGCGCCTTTGAGCATTTCAACTGCGGCCGGGGTGACGGTGATCGACGGCGGGGTGCGGTCCGGTGCAGCCAGGCCGAGCAGGCTGCTCAGTTCGCCGCTGCTGGCCATCTGCAGGATGATGTCGCTGCCGCCGATCAGCTCGCCGTCCACGTACAGCTGCGGAATGGTCGGCCAGTCGCCGTAGGCCTTGATGCCTTCACGGATTTCCTGGTCGGCCAGCACGTTGACGTGGCCGAACTGCACGCCCAGGTCCTGCAGCGCGCCAACAGCCTTGGCCGAGAAGCCGCACTGCGGCATGGTCGGCTGGCCCTTCATGAACAGGACGACGCGGTCGGCGCCGAGGATGGATTCAATGCGCGAACGCAGGGCGGGGTCCAGGGACATCGTGAACTCGTATAAGTGGTCGTAGACCAGCTGATTCTACGCTGCATGGCATCATGGGGAATGACTGCCCCGGAAACCCTGCATCGCATTCCCGTACACCCTTGGCGTTGGCTGCCCTGGCTGCTTGTCTCGCAATTGCTGGTTGCACTGCTGTGGTGGCGGTTCGGCTGGATGTGGGGGTTGCCCCTGATGCTGCTCAGTCACGCCCTGTTTGTCGTACCGGTATTCCTCCCCAACAGCCGTTTTTATGCGCCGGTAACCAGTCGCGCGCCCGGCCGGGACGTGTGGCTGACAATTGATGATGGCCCGTCCGCGGAGACCCTGGCAGTGCTGGATCTGCTCGATCGGCATGAGGCCAGGGCCACCTTCTTCATGGTTGGCGAGCGTGCGCAGGCCCACCCGGAGCTGGTGCGCGAGGTGCTGCGGCGTGGCCATGACCTTGGCAATCACAGCCATTCACACCCGCAGGCGCGCTTCTGGGCGCTGGGTCCGGTGCAGATGGCGCGTGAAATCGGCCACTGCCAGCAGGCGCTGACCGCCATCGCCGGGGCGCCGCCGCGCTGGTATCGCTCGGTGGTGGGCATGACCAACCCGTTCGTGGCGGTGGCGCTCAAGCGCCATGGGCTGGCGCGGATTGGCTGGAGTGCCCGCGGCTACGACGGCGTGAACTGCACGCCGGAGGGCGTGGTCGCACGGATTGCACCGGATCTGGCACCTGGCGCCATCGTCCTGCTGCATGAAGGTGCCGCCCACGGCCACAACCTGGCCATCATCGAAGCCGTGCTGCAGCAGTTGCATGCCCGTGGCCTGCGCGCCCGCCTGCCGCAGACAACAGCGTAGACTCGCCTCCCCGCCATTGCGCGGCGTTCTGGAACCCCACCATGCCTTTCTCCCAACTCGGCCTGTCTCCCTACGTGCTGCCTGCGTTGCAGCAGGCCTTGCAGCAGGCCGGCTATCTGGAGCCAACGCCGATCCAGCAGCAGGCCGTGCCCCTGCTGTTGAAAGGCCGGGATGTGGTCGCGCTTGCGCCTACCGGTTCAGGCAAGACTGCCGCTTACGTGCTGCCGGCGCTGCAACGCTTCTTCATGGCCACACCACGCAAGCCGCGCGTGCTGGCCCAGCTGATCCTGGTGCCGACCCGCGAACTCGCGCTGCAGGTGAGCGATGTGTTCACCACCTTGGGCCGCGAGTTGCCGCGTCGCCCGCATCTGGTCTGTGCGGTCGGCGGTGTGTCGATCAATCCGCAGATGATGTCGCTGCGTGGTGGTGCCGATATCGTCGTGGCCACCCCCGGGCGTTTGTTGGATCTGCTTGCGCATAACGCCCTGTCCTTGAAACAGGTGCAGCTGCTGGTGCTGGATGAGGCCGACCGTCTGTTGGAGCTGGGCTTCGGCGATGAGCTGCGGCAGATCCTGGCCGAGTTGCCGGTAAAGCGGCAGACCGCCTTGTTCTCGGCCACGTTTGCGGCCGATATCCAAGCCTTGGCTGCAGCGGGCCTGCATGAGCCGCAGCGGCTGGAAATCGGCGAGCAGTCGGCGCCGGATATCGAGCAGCGTGCCATCCATGTCGATAGCGCCCGGCGTACTGAGTTGCTGCTGTCCTTGCTTGAAGATCCGCAGTGGCAGCAGGTATTGGTGTTTGTCGGCAGCATCCGTGACGGTGACCGTTTGGCGTCGCAGCTGCGCAAAGCCGACATCAACGCGCAGGCGTTGCATGGCGAACTGTTGCAGGGGCGCCGCTTCCGCATGTTGCAGGATTTCAAGGATGGCGAAACGCGGGTGCTGGTGGCGACCGACCTGGCGGCGCGTGGCATCGACATCACCCGTTTGCCGGTGGTGGTGAACTACGACCTGCCGCGCGCGCCCGCGGATTACCTGCATCGCATCGGTCGCACCGGACGGGCAGGGGAGAAGGGGCTGGCGCTGAGTTTTGTCGATTCGGCGGCGATGGCGCATTGGCGTTTGATCTGCAAACGCCATGGGCTGCAGAGCACGACTGAAGTGATTGAAGGCTTTGAGCCCACGCAGGCAGCACCGGCGGCAAGCGTGGTTGCCGACGACAACGGCGGCATCAAGGGCCGCAGGCCGAGCAAGAAAGACCGCGCGCGGGCGGCTGCGGCGGAAAAAGCCGGGTCCTGAGAGAGCCACAGTCGGCAGGGTGTTATCTGTAGTGGGGGGGGGGGGGGGGGGGGGGGGGGGGGGGGGGGGGCGCGGGGCGGGGGGGGGCGGGGGGGCGGCGGGGGGGGGGGGGGGGGGGGGGGGGGGGGGGGGGGGGGGGGGGGGGGGGGGGGGGGGGGGGGGGGGGGG